>DHGA01000043.1:0-15747 GCA_002402545.1 Syntrophaceae bacterium UBA4810 | reverse complement strand
CCGCTTACGATTACATCACCCACATTAATCTGTGTCGGCGCGACAATATACCTTTTCTCTCCGTCACGATAGTTAAGCAGCGCGATGCGGGCGGTTCTGTTCGGATCATATTCTATCGCGGCTACTTTTGCCGGGATATCTTCCTTGTTACGGCGAAAATCAATAACGCGATACTTTCTTTTGTGACCGCCGCCGATATGCCTTGCCGTAATACGACCGTAGGAATTTCTTCCTCCGGTTTTTTTCAGCGGCTTCAATAACCCTTTCACCGGCTCGGTAGATGTAATTTCCGCGAAATCAGAAACGCTCTGAAATCTTCTTCCCGGCGATGTCGGTTTATATTTAATTATAGCCATTATCCCAATCCTTCAAATATTCTTACGCGCCTTCAGTAATCTCTATACGGTTTCCGGCAACCAAGGTCACAATTGCCTTTTTCCATGATCGCTTCTGTCCGGTAATACGTCCTCTGCGCGTTTTCTTTCCCAAAACCTGCATAACCCGCACATCTACAACTTTTACATTAAAGAGCTTTTCCACCGCTTTTTCTATTTCCATTTTGTTGGCGCGGCGATCGACTTCAAAAAAATACTTGTTTGCTTCTTCCCGTTGAATGGTGCTCTTTTCCGTGATTAATAATCTTTTGATAACCTGATGCACTTCCATTATACCAACAATGCTCCTTCAATCTTCTTTATCGATGGCTCCAAGAGCACCAGATGTTCGTGATTAAGAATGTCGTAAACATTAATCCCTTCAGACTTAATCATCTTTATGTTCTTTACGTTGCGTGATGACTTCTGAAGATTTTCGTTATCCGCATCTAAAACAAAAAGCGCCTTTTTCAAATCAAACAGGTCGATAATATCCTGAAATTTGCGGGTGCTTATTTTTTCCATCGGAAAATCATTTATGACCAGCATTTTATCCTGTTTAAGTTTCATGCTCAGCGCGCTGATCAACGCCTGCTTGCGCATTTTTTTAGGAACATTAAAAGAATAATCGCGTGGATGAGGGCCAAAAACAATTCCGCCGCTTCTCCATAGAGGCGATCTGGTTGTGCCGGCTCTGGCTCTGCCTGTACCTTTTTGCCGCCAAGGCTTTTTGCCTCCGCCGCTTACATCGCTTCTTGTCTTTGTTGATGCTGTCCCGGCACGGCGCGCGGCCAATTGCATTTTTACCACATCATAAATAACCGCTTCGTTCGGTTGCGCGGCAAACACTGCGTCATTAAGCTCTACTTGAGAGACTTTTTTCTTTTCAATATTAAAAACATCCGCTACGGCCATCTTTATAACTCCAGTGACTTACGCACTCTTTTTCTTAGCTTTTTTAATTAACACAAATCCGTTTTTACTTCCGGGCACAGAGCCTTTTAAAAGCAATAAATTCATCTCAGGACGAATCTGCCAAACCTGCAAATTTTGTATGGTCTTTCTCACGCTACCCATATGACCAGGCAGTTTTGTGCCTTTAAAAACACGCGAAGGGTCGGCACTTGCTCCGATAGATCCAGGCGCCCTATGAAACATCGAACCGTGCGTTGCGCGTCCTCCAGCGAAACCATGCCTTTTTACGACGCCCGCAAAACCCTTGCCTTTGGAAGTTCCTGCTACGTCAACAAAGTCACCGACCTTAAAGATATCCGCGGCAATTTCCTGACCAACTTCAAAGTTTCCAGATTCCACGACAAACTCTCTGACAACCCTAAAATTTCCTTTGTCAGCTTTTTTAAAATGGCCCTGGAGGGGTTTCGTCACATTTTTTTGTTTTACACGGCTGTATCCCAACTGAACGGAATCATATCCGTCTTTCTCTTTGTTTTTTACCTGTAAAATCACTGATGGCTCGACTTCCACAGCTGTAACGCCTACGGCCGCTCCATCCTCGGCAAAAACCTGGGTCATGCCTAATTTTTTTCCTATTATTCCGTTACTCATCTCGTCCAACTTTTTAATAAATGATAAAGCCAATAATACAAGCTTGGAAAATGGCGGCTATCACTGCCATCTTCTAATATTACGTAAAAATAGTACCTACGCTTTTATCTCCACATCCACACCGGCAGACAGATCCAATTTCATTAACGCGTCTACTGTTGCCTGCGTAGGCTCGACAATATCGATTAATCTTTTATGGGTGCGAATTTCAAACTGCTCGCGGGATTTTTTATCCACGTGCGGTGAGCGATTTACACAATACTTGTTGATTTCTGTAGGAATAGGTATAGGACCGGCAACACGCGCGCCGGTCCTTTTTGCTGTTTCTACAATTTCTTCGACAGAACGATCCAATAATTTGTAATCGTAAGCTTTGAGACGAATTCTGATTTTCTGGTCTTTCATTAAACTTGCAACCTATTTCATTTCTACGCGATTATCTTACTTACGACACCGGCACCTACAGTCCTGCCACCTTCACGTATGGCGAATCTGAGCTGTTCTTCCATAGCAATAGGTGTAATCAACTCTACCGTCATTTTCACGTTATCACCAGGCATAACCATCTCCACGCCTTCCGGCAAAGTGGCCACACCAGTCACATCTGTTGTCCGGAAATAAAACTGCGGACGGTAACCTGAGAAAAATGGTGTATGCCTTCCACCTTCTTCTTTGGTCAAAATATAAACAGCCGCTTCAAATTTTGTATGCGGTGTAATCGACGCGGGCTTGGCAATTACCTGCCCTCTTTCCACTTCTTCACGTTTGATACCTCGCAGCAATAATCCGACATCATCACCGGCACGACCTTCATCGAGGGTTTTACGAAACATTTCCACACCGGTAACAACTGTTTTAAAGGTTGGCCTAATCCCGATAATTTCCACTTCTTCGCCTACCTTCACAATACCTCTGTCTACTCTACCGGTAACAACTGTACCACGACCGGAAATGGTAAACACATCGCCTACCGGCATAAGGAATGCTTTTTCTGTATCACGTTTTGGTTCGGGAATATATTCATCAACGGCAGCCATAAGCTCCCAAATGGATTTCGCATCAGCTGAATCGGGGTCATCAGATTCCAATGCCTTCAGAGCGGAACCACGGATAATGGGAATTTTATCACCCGGAAATTCATACTGATTCAGAAGCTCTCTTAATTCAAGTTCTACCAAATCAAGAAGCTCAGGATCATCAACCAAATCTACTTTATTAAGATAAACGACAATATAAGGAACCTGAACCTGTCTGGCAAGGAGGATATGTTCACGAGTCTGCGGCATTGGTCCGTCGGATGCGGCCACAACAAGGATGGTTCCATCCATATGCGCGGCGCCCGAAATCATGTTCTTTATGTAGTCAGCGTGACCGGGGCAGTCCACATGCGCGTAATGTCTTTTTGCTGTTTCGTATTCTACATGAGAAATATTGATGGTAACCCCTCTTTCCTTTTCTTCAGGGGCGTTATCAATAGAGTCAAAAGCTCGGAACTCCGCTAAACCTTTTTTAGCCAAGTGCTTCGTAATCGCCGCCGTCAGCGTGGTCTTACCATGGTCAACGTGACCGATTGTTCCGATATTTAAATGCGGCTTTGTCCTTTCAAATTTTTTCTTCGCCATTTCACTTACCTCCTTAACTTTGAATGGTTGGTTCTTTTTGTCGTTTGAGTATTATTTCCTATTATTAAAATTTATAATGAGCGAAAGCTTTATTTGCTTCAGCCATTTTATGCACCGCTTCTCTTTTCTTAATAGCTCCACCCCGGTTATTGGCGGCATCAATCAATTCTCCCGCCAGCTTCTCCCGCATGGTCTTTTCCGTTCGCTCCTGCGCGTTGGTAATAAGCCAGCGAATGGCCAGCGCCGTGCGCCGTGACGGCAAAACTTCCGTCGGCACCTGATAGGTGGAACCGCCCACGCGACGGGATTTTACTTCAATCAACGGTTTGACATTGTTTACCGCCTTTTCAAAATATTCCACAGGCTGTTCCTTTACCTTCTTTTCGATAATATCAAAAGCTCCGTAAAGAATACTCTCGGCGACACTTTTCTTGCCGCGTTTTAAAAGCGAATTAATAAATTTTGCCACCAGTTTGTTGCTAAACTTGGGATCAGGCAAAATATCTCTTTTTTCAATTTCACGTCTTCTTGGCATTTAACTATCCTTAAAAGCTTAACTTGGCTTTTTAGCCCCGTATTTTGATCTGCCCTGCTTCCTATCCTGTACTCCGACCGCGTCAAGCGTTCCTCTTACTATATGATAACGAACACCTGGCAAATCCTTAACTCTTCCTCCGCGCACCAATACGACGGAATGCTCCTGGAGGTTATGACCGATACCCGGAATATATGAAGAAACTTCATAACCGGTAGTTAAGCGAACTCTGGCCACTTTACGCAGAGCCGAATTAGGTTTTTTGGGCGTTGTCGTATATACCCTCACGCAAACACCACGACGCTGCGGGCAACTGGCCAGGGCCGGGGTATTTGTCTTTTTCTGTATCTTAGCTCTACCTTTTCGAACTAATTGACTAATTGTCGGCATTCATCCTCCAAAACAAATAAATAATCCAAAACAACTTTGTACAGCAGCAAATCCGGTTTTGCTATCAACTAACCCTTCATATGTCAAGCATTTTCTTAATTTTTTATTGCACAACGCTTTCCGCGCTCCTGTCTTCATCAATCACCTTAATTCCAAGCTTTCTATACATCACCAAACCTGTGCCTGCCGTGATCAATCTACCCATGATAACGTTCTCTTTCAGACCCCTTAGATAATCTGTTTTGCCCGAAAGTGACGCTTCGGTCAAAACCCTGGTCGTTTCTTGGAACGAAGCCGCGGAAATAAAGCTCTGCGTGGAGAGCGACGCCTTTGTAATGCCCAATAACAGCGGTTCCCCTGTTGCCGGCTGACCACCCTGCGCGATAATCTTATCGTTTTCTTCCTGGAAGCGGTAACGTTCAACCTGCTCGTCAGCGATAAACGGCGTATCACCCGGATCGGAAATGCGAACCCGCCTCAACATCTGACGGACAATAACTTCCATATGCTTATCGTTTATTTTAACACCCTGTAAACGGTAAACTTCCTGCACTTCATCAACCAGATATCTGGCCAGTTCTTTTTCTCCCTTGATCGCCAAAAGATCGTGCGGGTTATTAACACCGTCCATCAAAGCATCTCCTGGCACTACAGCGTCGCCTTCCTGAACACTGATATGCTTGCCCTTGGGGATAAGGTATTCTTTTTCCTCGCCCACTTCCGGCGTAACGATTATTTTACGTTTACCTTTAGCGTCTTTGCCGTAAGAAACAACCCCTTCTATCTCACTGATGACCGCAAAATCTTTGGGTTTGCGTGCTTCAAACAATTCCGCGACACGCGGCAAACCACCCGTAATATCTTTTGTTTTTGTTGTTTCTCTGGGAATCTTGGCAATAATATCACCCGCTCTTACTTCGTCTCCTTCGGAACCTACAATATTGACGCCGACGGATAACAGATAACGGGCAACAGAATTCGTCCCGGTAATTTTCGCCGTTTTCCCTTTGTCGTCTTTAATCGAAACGCGTGGCCTCAAGTCGCCGCCCCTGAATTCAATAATAACCTTACGGGACAATCCGGTAACTTCATCCACCTGCTCCTGCATTGTTTTTCCTTCAATGATGTCACCGTACTTAATAGTTCCATCAACTTCCGCCAAGATGGGGATAGAAAACGGATCCCACTCCGCGATCAGCTCTCCTCTTTTAACAGAACTGCTGTCTTTTACTTTTAAATGCGCGCCGTAAGGAACAGTATACTTGCCGCGGCTTCTTTTTTGTTCATCCAAAACGTGCACTTCTCCATGACGATTCATTACCACGTAATCATTTTCTCTTGTTTTCACAGTGTTCAAATTAACAAACTTAATAACACCGTCATGCCGCGCTTCCAGTGTGGAATGTTCATCAAACTTAGCCGTTCCTCCGATATGAAATGTTCTCATCGTCAGCTGCGTGCCCGGCTCACCTATTGATTGCGCCGCCATAATTCCGACCGCCTCGCCGATGTTGACCAGATGGCCATGCGCGAGGTCACGTCCGTAACACATGGCGCAGACGCCATGTTTTGAGCGGCACGATAGAACGGAACGAATATTAACTCTTTCGATACCGGCGCGGTCAATTTTTTCCGCCAGCGCTTCATCGATAGATTCATTAGCTTTAACAATAACTTCACCGGTAAACGGATCTTTTATTTCCTGTAGAGCGACTCTTCCCAGCACTCTTTCTCCGGCGGTCTCGATTATTTCGCCGCCTTCCATCAGCGCGAAAACATAAATTCCGTCAACTGTTTCGCAATCCTGTTCGGTAATGATGCAATCCTGCGCGACATCCACCAAACGCCTCGTAAGATAACCCGAGTTTGCCGTTTTCAGCGCTGTGTCGGCCAAACCTTTGCGCGCTCCGTGCGTGGATATAAAGTACTGCAGCACGCTCAAACCTTCGCGGAAATTCGCCGTAATCGGTGTTTCAATGATTTCACCGGAAGGCTTGGCCATCAGTCCGCGCATACCGGCCAACTGCCTTAACTGCTGTCCTGAACCACGGGCGCCGGAATCTGCCATCATGTAAATCGGGTTGAAGCTTTCGACTTTGCGTTTTTTACCGTCAGCCCACACCACTTCTTCCGTACTGATACCGCTGAGCATTTCCGAAGCTATTTTTTCCGTCGACTGAGCCCAAATATCAATAACCTTATTATAGCGTTCACCGTCGGTAATCAAACCGTCCATGTACTGTTTCTGAATTTTCAGAACATCTTTATCCGCCTGGGTAACAATATTCTTTTTGTTTTCCGGAATAATCATATTGCCTACGGCAAAAGACAGACCGGAGATAGTGGCGTATTTGAAGCCTAAATCTTTAAGTCGGTCGGCCAACAAAACAGTCGTCTTATCACCGCACAAACGGTAGCAATGGTCTATCAAGTTAGCCATTTCTTTTTTGTTCATCAATTTATTGATCGCGTCAAAAGAAATTTCCTGCGGAACTATTTCATAAAGAATTATTCTGCCCACCGTTGTTTCTTTTAACTGGCCGTCGACACGGACTTTGATTCGCGCATGAAGAGCTATGATTCCCGAGTCAAAAGCGCAGCGCACTTCTTCCGGTGAGGAAAAAATCATCCCCTCGCCTTTCACGCCAGTTTTGGCGCGCGTTAGGAAATAAATTCCCAAAACGATGTCTTGGCTGGGAACGATAACCGGTTTACCGCTGGCCGGTGAAAGAATATTGTTTGTGGACATCATTAAAACCCGGGCTTCAGTTTGCGCTTCAATAGAAAGCGGAACATGCACCGCCATCTGGTCACCGTCGAAGTCCGCATTAAATGCCGTACAAACCAAAGGATGTAGCCTTATCGCTTTTCCTTCGATTAAAACAGGCTCGAAGGCCTGCATGCCCAGGCGGTGCAGCGTCGGGGCGCGGTTTAAGATAACCGGATATTCACGCACAACTTCATCAAGCGCGTCCCATACTTCTGATTTCTCCTGCTCCACCATTTTTTTCGCGCTCTTGACTGTAGTTACGTAACCTTTTTCCAGCAAGCGGTTGTAAACAAACGGCTTAAAGAGTTCGAGCGCCATTTTTTTCGGTAAACCGCACTGATGCAGCCTTAAATCCGGCCCGACGGTAATAACCGAACGACCGGAATAATCAACTCTCTTGCCAAGAAGGTTCTGACGGAAACGTCCCTGTTTTCCCTTGAGCATATCCGATAACGAACGCAGAGGTCTTTTGTTTGTTCCGGTAATTGCCCGTCCGCGACGACCGTTATCAAAAAGAACGTCTACCGCTTCTTGTAACATGCGTTTTTCATTACGGATAATAATTTCCGGCGCGTTTAATTCCTGAAGGCGTTTTAATCTGTTATTTCTGTTAATAACGCGGCGATACAAATCATTTAAATCGGATGTGGCGAAACGTCCTCCATCAAGCGGAACCAATGGTCTTAAATCCGGCGGAATGACGGGAAGAATCGTTAAAATCATCCACTCCGGTTTATTGCCGGACTTGCGCAGCGCTTCCACTACTTTTAATCTTTTTACTAATTTCTTTTTCTTCGTATCCGATACAGTGGTTGCCAATTCCGAGCGTAGCTCGTCATACAGCTCTTCCAGATTTATTTCTTGCAGAAGCTGCCTTATGGCCTCGGCGCCGATGCCCGCAACAAAGCCGGAATCGCCGTAGCTTTCACGGGCTTCTATGTATTCCTCATCGGAAAGAAGTTCTTTTTGCTTCAGTGGCGTGTCTTTGGGGTCAAGAACAATCCATGATTCGAAATAGAGAACTTTCTCCAGTTCCTTGAGGGTCAGATCCATAACATTGCCGATGCGGCTGGGAAGGCTCTTCAAAAACCAGATGTGCGCCACGGGTGTCGCCAGTGTAATGTGCCCCATTCTTTCGCGGCGCACCTTTGATTGAATGACTTCAACACCGCATTTTTCGCAAACCACTCCGCGATGTTTCATGCGCTTGTAACGACCGCAAAGGCACTCATAATCTTTAACCGGTCCGAATATCTTGGCGCAGAAAAGTCCGTCCCTTTCCGGTTTGAACGTCCGGTAATTTATTGTCTCCGGTTTCTTGACCTCGCCATGCGACCAGGAAAGAATTTTTTCCGGTGACGCGATGGATATTTTCATCGCGCTGAATCTTATGGGATTTTTCGGTTTTTCAAAATAACTAAAAACGTCTTCCACGGATTTGCCCCCGTATTTTTAAACTAATTAAATTATATATTATAAAGGTTACGCCTGTTCTACGACGTCATCCTTTTCTTCAACTAACTCAACATCCAAACTGAGGCTCTGCAGTTCTTTAACCAGAACGTTAAACGATTCAGGCAATCCCGGCTCGAATGTGTGTTCGCCCTTTACTATAGATTCGTAAATTCTTGTTCTGCCGGCCACATCATCAGACTTGACGGTCAAAAACTCCTGAAGTGTGTAAGCGGCACCATATGCCTCCATCGCCCAGACTTCCATCTCACCGAGGCGCTGACCGCCGAACTGCGCTTTACCGCCAAGCGGCTGCTGGGTAACCAGAGAATAAGGACCTATCGAACGCGCGTGTATTTTATTATCCACCAGGTGATGAAGCTTCATCATGTAGATACTGCCGACTGTCACTTCCTGCTCAAAAGGCTCACCGGTTCTGCCGTCAAAAAGAATTGATTGGCCTTTTTCAGGTAAATTTGCCTTTTCCAGCATCTCCCTGATCTGGCCTTCGGGGCAGCCGTCAAATACGGGAGTGGCCACAAGCAGCCCTTTCTTTAGCTTTCCGACAAAACTCTTTATCTCGTCAACGGAAGCTTCTTCAATAAACTTGTCAAAGTCAGGCGATGAGTATGTTTTTTTCAATTCGCTCTTAACATCGTTCAGATTAAAGTTCTTTTCTAAAAGTTCGTTTATATTTTCTCCAATTGTTTTAGAAGCCCAGCCTAAATGTGTTTCTAAAATCTGCCCGACATTCATACGCGAAGGTACTCCCAGAGGATTTAAAACAATATCCACCGTTGAGCCATCGGCAAAGTAAGGCATATCCTCTTCGGGCAGAATTCTCGACAAAACGCCTTTATTGCCGTGACGGCCCGCCATTTTGTCGCCAACAGAAAGCTTCCTTTTGATAGCGATATAAATTTTCACCATCTTGATTACTCCTGGCGGGAGTTCATCGCTCGCCTGCACTTTTTCCAGTTTCTGCTCAAAATGGGCGCGGATAAAATCAATTTTTCTTTCCATTGAAGAAAGAAGGTTGGCTAATTTATCTTCGGCCTTGTCGCTGTCGGCAAGGGTAATGTCTTTCAAGCAATAATACGGCAGCTCCGAAAATATTTCCTTGGTAATTTTTTCACCCTTTTTTACCAGTGTTTTCTTTTTATTATCGGTGATCTTGCCGGCCATGGTTTTGCCGATAACTATTTTAGCGATGTCTTTTTTCATCGTCTCGGTAAGAATACGAATTTCGTCATCGCGATCTTTGGTTAACTGAGCGATGGCATCTTCTTCTATTTCCTGAGAGCGAGGGTCTTTGTCCGTGCCTTTGCGCGTGAAGATTTTCGCGTCAATTATTGTGCCTTCCACTCCGGGCGGCACGCGCAGGGACGTATCGCGAACATCGCTTGCTTTTTCACCGAATATCGCCCGCAGCAATTTTTCTTCAGCGGAAAGCTGTGTTTCACCTTTGGGCGTTATTTTACCAATCAGAATGTCGCCGGGTTTCACCGAAACACCAATACGGATTATGCCGCTTTCATCAAGATTACGCAGCGCTTCTTCTCCGACATTTGGGATGTCACGGGTTATTTCCTCTCTGCCCAGCTTGGTGTCGCGCGCCATCGTTTCAAATTCTTCGATATGAATCGATGTGTAAACATCCTCTTTGACCACACGCTCGCTGACCAGAATTGAGTCTTCGTAATTGTAACCGCCCCAGGACATGAACGCCACCATGACGTTTCTGCCCAGTGCCAGTTCGCCTTCATCAGTTGCCGGGCCATCAGCCAGAATATCTCTTTTGTCGACATGCTGACCGACACTTACCACCGGTTTTTGATTAAAGCATGTGTCCTGATTCGAGCGCAGGTATTTGGCCAACAGATAAATATCCACACCGCTGTCAATACCATCTTCTTCGGGGTGATCCGCAAGAACAACAATACGCGAAGCGTCAATGCTTTTTACCACACCCGCTCTTTTGGCGGCCAAAACAGCGCCGGAATCACGGGCGACAACCGCTTCCATGCCCGTGCCGACAATCGGCGTTTCCGGGCACATCAGAGGCACGGCCTGACGCTGCATGTTGGAACCCATGAGCGCGCGGTTGGCGTCGTCGTGTTCCAAAAACGGAATTAATGCCGCCGCCACGCTGACAAGCTGGTTAGGCGAAACATCCATCATTTTAATATCTTCCGGCACGACGGACACAAAATCACCGCCTTTTCTGACGGAAATTAACTCTTCCGAAAATTTACCGTGTCTATCCAAAGGACGGTCAGCCGGCGCGATAATCTGGTTTTCTTCTTCGATCGCCGTTACGTAGCGAATTTTATCTGAAACCTTTCCGTTATCCACCACTTTATATGGGGTTTCAATAAACCCGAATTCGTTAACCCGGGCATAAGTGCTCAAAGAAACGATCAAGCCGATATTCGGGCCTTCCGGTGTTTCTATCGGACAGATACGGCCGTAATGAGTGGGATGAACGTCGCGCACTTCAAATCCTGCTCTTTCCCTGGTTAAACCTCCTGGACCAAGAGCGGACAGACGTCTTTTGTGCGTAATTTCCGAAAGCGGGTTCGTCTGATCCATGAACTGCGAAAGCTGGCTGGATCCGAAAAATTCATTGACCACAGCGGAAACAGGCTTGGCGTTAATCAGATCATGCGGCATCATGGTTTCGATATCCTGCAGGCTCATTTTTTCCTTGATTGCCCGCTCCATACGCACCAGACCAATGCGGTACTGGTTTTCGATAAGCTCGCCCACGGAACGCACGCGGCGGTTACCTAGGTGATCTATATCGTCAACACTGCATTCGGCAACACCATTTTTCAGATCAATAAGATATTTGACCGCGGCCAAAATATCTTCATTGCGTAGAACTGTCGTTGAAGTGGGGACATTCAGGTGCAGTTTGTAATTCATCTTGGCGCGACCGACATCGGACAAATCATAAGTTTCCGGTTCAAAAAACAGACTATGGAAAAACTTAGTCGCGGTTTCCGGCGTCGGAGGATTGCTGGGACGTAGACGCCTGTATATTTCCAGTATCGCGTCTTCCGCCGTGTCGATTTTATCCATCAGCAACGTGTCGCGGATGGCGGCGTTGTCCAGATCCTCATCTATATAAATGAAGCTCAGCTCATTAATGCCCTTCTCTTTTGCTATTTCCAGACCGTTAGCCGGCAATTCCTCATTGCAGCGGAAAATTACTTCCCCCGTGTTCGGATCTTTAACATCGGAAGAAAGAATTTTCCCGGCAAGATCCGCTTCTTTAATAGCAACGCGTTTAACTCCCGCGTCCAACACTCTTTTCAAAATAGGTTTGGTCAGTTTACGCCCTTTTTTAACAATCACTTCACCGCTTTTGGGGTCTTTTATATCTTCGGGCGCTTTCTGGCCGGTCAGCGATTCATCGGCAGTAAAATAAAGTTTTTCGCCTTCGATAACCAGCTTTTCAATGTTATAAAAATAATTAAGGATGAACTCCGTAGAGTTATTCATTGCTTTGAGCAAGATTGTCACCGGCATTTTGCGCCGCCGGTCAATGCGGACATAAAGGATGTCTTTGGAATCGAATTCCAAATCCAGCCAGGAACCACGGATAGGAATGACACGCGCCGAATAAATCAGTTTGCCGCTGGCTACGGTTTTTCCTTTATCATGGTCAAAGAAAATTCCGGGAGAACGGTGCAGCTGGCTGACAATTACGCGCTCTGTGCCGTTAACGATAAAAGTCCCGTTTTCCGTCATCAGCGGGATTTCTCCAAAATAGATTTCCTGTTCCTTTATATCGCGTATCGGCTTTGTCTCCAGAGATTCCTTATTATTTTTAACCTCCGCGAGACGATCCGTATCAAACACAACAAGCCGCACCACTATTTTCAGTGGAGCGGCATAGGTCATGCCTTTTTGAATACATTCTTTGATATCGTAGCGGACATCGCCGATTTTATAGCTGACAAATTCCAGCGAACATTTTCCGCTGAAATCGGAAATGGGAAAAACGCTTTTGAAAGCGCTTTGCAAACCGAAATTGCCCCGCTGGCCCGCAGCCACGTCTTTCTGGAGAAATTTTTTATAAGAAACTGTCTGGATCTCAATTAAGTTGGGACTATCCAGTACTTTCTTTACTCGGCCGAAATTTTTTCTAAACTTACCCATAGCATCCTTAAAGTTTAAATATTTTTAAGATTAATTTATTTAACTTCTACTGTTCCACCAACTTCTTCGATTTTCTTTTTGATATCGGCGGCTTCCTCTTTGGAAACAGCTTCTTTAATCGGTTTGGGCAGGCCTTCTACCAAATCTTTTGCTTCCTTAAGCCCCAAACCGGTAATCGCTCTGACTACTTTGATTACCTGAATTTTTTCCGCGCCGAAACCGGTCAGAATCGCGTTGAATTCGGTTTTCTCTTCCGCTGCCGCCGCCGGAGCCGCGCCACCTACCGCCGCCATGGCCATCATCGGAGCCGCCGCGGATACGCCGAATTTTTCTTCCAGTTCTTTCACCAGAGCGGAAAGCTCCAGCACGGTCATCTCTTCAATAAATTTTATTACATCTTCTTTAGTAATTTTATCTGACATTGTTCTATCCTTTCTTCTGTATGTTTTTTAGTTTAAAGTTTTTTTCTTTTCAGCATATGCGTTGAGCAATTGCACAAAGTCTCTTTGAACTGCGTTTAGAACCGTCACAAATGATGTCGGCACTGCCGCCATGACGGATACCAGTTTGCCCAAAAGAACTTCCCTGCTGGGTAATTCCGCCAGCGCCGTCAGGTCTTCTTTGGTGAGAATCTTTCCGTCCAGCGCGCCGATTTTAATTTCCAGCTCCGGATTTTTCTTGGCAAAATCAACGAGTGCTTTTGTTGGTTCAACCGGATCCGCGTAACCAAGAACCATGGCTATGGTCCAGTGGAAATGCTCGGATAAAACGCTGAACGAGGTATCTTTTGAGGCGATTCCCAAAAGAGTATTTTTTACAACCTTCACTTCAGCGCTGGACTTGCGCATAGTATTTCTCAGCGCTTCCATTTTCACGACGTTCATGCGGTTGAAACTGGTTAAAACACCTAGTTTTGCTTTACCAAGTTTCTCATGCAGTTCGGATACTACTTGCTCTTTCGTTCTCCGATCCAATGTATCAGCCTCCTTTCACTTCAATTTTGACTAATCTCAGGCCGGAGAATGCAGCCACATACAGAATAACAGAATAAACGGCATCTATAACTTTTCCCGATTCCCGTTTCAAAAAAATGTTTACCCTAGAGAACAAAGTAACTTTTATTTCACGAGTCTCGGCAGGCCGTAAAATGTTTAAACGTCTGTACCTGCTGTCTTCGACCTTATTGCTAAAATTTAAAACCCTCTCTTTTAAGCGGCCTTAAAATCGAGGGGATCAATTCTCACGCCCGCGCCCATAGTGCTGGATACGGAAATACTTTTAATATAGGTGCCCTTGCTGGATGCCGGTTTCAGCTTTATTATCGTTTCCAACAACGCGTTTATATTTTCGCTTAACTTTTCCGCGCCGAAAGAAAGTTTGCCCACCGGCGACTGCACTATTCCCGCTTTCTCCACGCGAAACTCGACTTTACCCGCTTTGAGCTCTTTTACGGCGTTGCCGACTTCAAACGTTACTGTTCCGACTTTGGGATTAGGCATCAAACCGCGCGGGCCTAAAATCTTACCGATTTTACCCACCGCGCCCATCATATCAGGCGTGGCGATAACGCGGTCGAATTCAAACCAGCCACCTTTGATTTTTTCGATGATTTCGTCAGTACCGATCATATCCGCGCCGGCATCCAACGCTTCTTTTTCCTTGTCGCCTTTGGCAAAAACCAGAACGCGCACCGATTTTCCCAAGCCATTGGGTAACACCACACTGCCTCGTACCATCTGGTCAGCATGCGCCGGATTTACACCCAGGCGAACAGCCACATCCACGGTCTCGTCGAATTTCGTGTGCGGCATCGCCACAATCATTTCCGTCGCTTCCTTGAGGGTGTAGCGTTTTGCCGGCTCCACATTTTTTTTTGCTGTTAAAATTCTTTTTCCTCTTCCTGCCATAATCAAACCTCTTTATAAATTAACCCGCGATTTCTATTCCCATAGACCTTGCCGTACCGGCAATAATCTTGATGGCCCCTTCCATATCCACCGCGTTCAAATCATTGAATTTTAATTGCGCGATTTCTTGCACCTGTTTAGCCGTAACCGTGCCCACTTTTTCTCTTTTGGGGTCTTTGGCTCCTTTGGCAACTTTGGCCGCCTGTTTGAGCAGCACCGATGCCGGCGGAGTTTTGGTAACAAAAGTGAATGACCGGTCAGCGTAAACGGTTATAATCACTGGAACAATCATTCCTTCCTGCTTTTGCGTCATNNCCTACCGGCGGCGAGGGAGTCGCCTTGCCTGCCGTGATTTGCAATTTTATGTTCGCGATAACTTTCTTTGCCATGATGATTATCCTTGCTCCAATTGAAAGTATATAAAAACCCGATTCCCCTCTCCCGGCTAATTCTGCACCACCTGGATAAAATCGAGCTCTACCGATGTCGATCTGCCAAAGATATTGACAATCACCCGCAACTTGCCTTTTTCTGCCTTCACCTCATCAACAGCTCCGTCGAAATTTGTAAAGGGCCCATCGATTATCTTGACATGATCGCCTACCTCAAACTTGAATTTCGGCTTTGGTTTGAGCGTCCCTTCTTCTATCCGAGTCTGCAAGGTTTCCACATCTTTATCGGGTATGGGAGACGGTTTATCTCTGCTGCCAATGAAGCCGGTTACCTTAGGGGTATCCTTCACTATGTGCCATGTATCGTCGTTCATCTCCATTCTGACGAGTATATAGCCGGGAAAGAATTTCCGTTTCGAAGTCTTTTTCTCGCCGGATACCAGTTCAACGACATCCTCTTCCGGAATGAGAATGTCAGAAAAAAAAGCCTGCGCTCCTGCCTCTTCTATTCTTTCCTGCAAAGAGATCTTGACCTTGTTCTCAAAACCGGAATACGTATGAACGACATACCA
>DHGA01000073.1:8806-9173 GCA_002402545.1 Syntrophaceae bacterium UBA4810 | reverse complement strand
ACCGACTGAGCTACTGGGGAATATTTTTTTAGCGGCAATTAGTGCAAATCATCATTTCCTTTAGGGGAGTCCCAGTTTTTTTACTTATATACTTCAGCTGATCAACAGGCGCGAAGTACTTACCACATTTTTCGCAAGCTTGCATTTTAAATGTTCGCCCCCAAATTTTGCGCTTGTCTTCGGTTGAAGTCATTACGATATGGCCGGTAGGGCACACATAAACACACGCACCGCAGCCGATGCATACGTCAGACTTCTCCATGAATGGCGTTCCAACTGTTTTATCCGAGCCGCGGGAAAAAAGACCGATGGCGCTGACGCCGACAATTTCTTCACAAACACGCACGCAGGAGCGGCATAAAATACA
>DHGA01000073.1:706-8799 GCA_002402545.1 Syntrophaceae bacterium UBA4810 | reverse complement strand
GATTCGGGGCAGCGCGCCAGCAGCAGTTGCATTACCAGGCGGCGGACGTTTTGCACCCGCTCGCTTTTTGTGTCAACGATTAAGCCATCTTCGGCGGCATAAAGACAGGAAGTAACTATTCTTGTTCTATTGCCTTTTTTGATTTCTACCACGCAAAGCCTGCACGCGCCGGAGCGGGATACGGATTCGTGCGCGCACAAAGATGGAATCGAAATGCCCGCGCCGCGAATAGCTTCCAAAAGCATAGTTCCCTTGGGCGCCGATATATTTTTTCCGTCAACAGTAAAATTTACCATGATTTATTCTACCTCTACTTCACGTTGATTGCGTCGAATTTGCAGCTCTGAATACATGCGCCGCAACGGGTACATTTATCTTTATCAATAATATGAGCTTTCTTCTTTTCGCCGGTAATCGCCCGGACGGTACATACTTTAGCGCACAATCCGCAGCCGGTGCATTTTTCCGCGTCGATGCTGTAGGTAATAAGCGCTTTGCATACTCCCGCGGGGCAACGATGTTCCTTGATGTGCGCGTCATATTCCTCGCGGAAATATCGGATAGTGCTCATGACCGGGTTGGGAGCGGATCCGCCCAGCGCGCAAAGCGATCCATCGGTAATTGCCTTGGACATTTCTTCCAGAATTTCTATGTCTCCATCTTTGCCTTTTCCCGCGCAGATATCTTCCAGAATATCGCTCATGCGTTTGACTCCCTCGCGGCAGGGCACGCATTTGCCGCAGGACTCTTCTTTCAGAAAGGCCAGAAAATATCGGGCGACGTCCACCATGCAGGAAGTTTCGTCCATGACGATCATGCCGCCGGAGCCCATCATAGAGCCGACTTCATAAAGTTTGTCAAAATCAACAGGAATATCCAAGAGGCTCTCCGGAATGCAGCCACCGGAAGGTCCGCCGGTCTGCACGGCTTTGAATTTACGGCCTCCGGGTATGCCGCCGCCCATATCATAAATGATTTCGTAGAGCGTTGTACCCATCGGAACTTCAATCAGACCGGTATTGTTGATTTTGCCGACCAGTGAGAAAATTTTTGTTCCTTTGGAACCTTCCGTTCCGATTGAGGCGTACCAGTCAGCGCCTTTGTTGATAATCAGCGGCACGTTAGCCCAAGTTTCGACGTTGTTGAGGACAGTAGGTTTATCCCACAGGCCTTTTTCCACCGCGTGAACATACTTGGCGCGCGGCTCACCGGCGCGTCCTTCAATCGAGGCAAACAAAGCGGAAGATTCGCCGCAGACAAAAGCTCCGGCGCCTTTGCTGATATGAATATCAAATGAAAAATCTGTACCCAGAATATTTTTTCCTAAAAGACCCATTTTTCTCGCCGCCTCGATGGCCAGAGTCAGATGCGTAACCGCCAGAGGGTATTCGTTTCTCACGTAGATATAGCCCTCATTGGAGCCGACGGCGTAAGCGCCGATGATCATGCCCTCGATGACGCTGTGAGGATTGCCTTCCATGAGGCTGCGGTCCATGTAAGCGCCGGGGTCACCTTCATCGCCGTTCGCGATAACATATTTAGGTTCTCCATGCGCCCTGCGGACGCCTTCCCACTTGACGGCAGCCGGGAAACCGCCACCCCCGCGGCCGCGAAGGCCGGCCTTTTTAACTTCATTGATAACGTCATCCGGGGTCATCTCGGAAAGCACTTTGCCGAGCGCCTGGTATCCGTCAATGGCCAGATAATCCTCGATGCGGGTTGGTTCCAGCATGCCGTTTTTGCCGAATACCACTCTCAGCTGTTTTTTATAGAACGGCAAATCTTCTTCCCGGAAAAGTGTCTTTTTCGTGTCCGGATCACGGTAGAGAAGCTTGCTGATAACTTCGCCCTTTGCTATTGTTTTGGAAACAATTTCCGGAACATCTTCCACTTTGACCGAATGATAAAAATATTTATCGGGATGAATGACGATCATGGGGCCTTTTTCGCAAAAGCCCAGGCATCCGGTAGCCAGCACATCCACCTGCATATTTTGTTTTCTTAATTCCGTCTCGAGAGCTTCTTTGACCTTAAGACTCCCGTAAGCCCGGCAACCGGTGCCGGCACAAACGGTTATGAACTTTTTGTTCGGGCCGTAATTAATTTTTAAATCTTTTTCGATCTGGTGGGCTTGGGTTTCCTTCATCGCTAGGCCCCCTCTTTTTTAATTTTATCTATTATTTTATCTACTTTATTGATGGTCACCTGGCCGTGATAATCGGTATTAATCACCACAACAGGTCCTAGCGCGCAGGCGCCCACACAGTTGACTGTTTCGAGTGAGAACATTTTGTCAGGGGTTGTTTCTCCCGGTTTGATGCACAGCGTACTTTCGAACCTGTCCTGAAGAGCAGCAGCGCCGCGGACATGACATGCCGTTCCTTTGCATATTTTAACAATGTTTTTACCGCGGGGCTTCAAGCTGAAGGCGGAGTAAAACGTGGCTGCTTCGTAAACGCGGCTTAAAGGAACATTCATTGTTTTGGAAGCTGTCTTCAACGCGTCTTTAGGAAGATAGTTGAAAGTTTCCTGTATATCCTGCAACACGGCAATCAGCGCGCTTTTAGAATTTCCCTGTTTTTTAATGATTGCTTTTGTTGCTGCTGCAACATTTTCTGTTTTCGTCATCCCTTTTTCCCCTAGATATTCTTTTAAACTTCGCTCTTATTCATTGCCTGTTTTGAGAAATTTGGCTTTTTCTTTAAGCTTATTAAATTCAGCGGTTACTTTTTTCTGGATCATCTCAATGTCATCAGCGGTAAGGTGGCGGAAACGCCCCTGCCCCTTAAAATAATCTTTTATTGGTCTGAGCTTTTTTGGCATATCCGGTGAAAGATGGTAGTGACCGTTTTCCACTTCGAATAAGGGGAATACGCCTGTTTCCACAGCCAGGCGTCCCGTGGCTATGGCCATATTGGAAGGGCTGCGCCATCCTGTTGGACAAACGGAGAAACAGTGAATATAAGACGGTCCTTTAATGCTTTTTGCTTTCTCAATCTTGCGGATGAAATCCAGCGGATAACTCGGACAGGCGGTAGCCACATAGGGTATTGCGTGAGCAACCAGAATTTCGGGCATATTCTTTTTCCATGTTTTCTGACCGATGCTCACCTTTCCCGCTGGTGCCGTGGTTGTGGACGCGCCCATCGGCGTGCCGCTGGAGCGCTGAATACCCGTGTTCATGTAAGCTTCATTGTCAAAACAGACAAAAAGCATGTCGTGGCCGCGTTCCATCGCGCCGGAAAGCGCCTGAAACCCGATGTCCATGGTGCCGCCGTCACCGGCCATGCCCACAACTTTGACATAGCGGTCGTCAATTCTGCCTTTTTTCCGCAGAGCCTTAAGTCCCGCTTCCACGCCTGATGCCACCGCCGCCGTGTTTTCAAAAGCGACATGGATCCACGGCACTTCCCATGCGGTGGTGGGAAACATGCTGGAAACAATTTCCATACAGCCTGTCGCGGAGGCGATGACGGTATTTTCGCCCAAAGCTTTGGCCATCAGGCGCACGGCCAGAACTTCGGCGCAGCCGGAACAGGCACGATGTCCGGAAGACAACAATTCTTTTTTGTTAATAAGACGCGGGGCAAACAGATCAAAATTTTCTACGATATTCATTATTCTCTCACCCCCCAAAATTCATAGGAATCCGCAAGTTTTCCCGCTGTGTCTGCCAGAACTTTTTCAAACATGCCTACAAAGTCGGGTACAGGAACGTCTCTGCCGCCAAGGCCGTAAATGTAATTATAAATCAAAGGCCGCTGGGCTTCGGCATATAGTGCCGATTTAATTTCTGAAAATACCGGACCGCCTGGACCGCCAAAAGAAATGGCGCGGTCGGTCACGATCAGCTTCTTCGTGTTTTTCAAAACGGCTTTTATTTCCTCCAGAGGGAAGGGCCGCCACAATCTTAGCTTTACCAGGCCTGCTTTTATACCTTTCGCGCGAAGCTCATCGATCGCCACCTGAGCTGTTTCGCCCATCGAGCCCATGGTCAGCATCAATATTTCCGCGTCATCCGCCATATAAGTTTCTACCGGCTTATAGGTTCTGCCGAATATTTTTGCCCAGTCATCCCAAACATCCAGAATTACTTTTTTGGAATTTTTCAGAGCCTCATCTTTGGCTTTCATGATTTCGGCAAAATAGTCCGACATGGCAAAAGCGCCCATGGTCACGGGCTTTGCCGGATGCAGCGTGGCATGCGGCACAAAAGGCGGCAGGAACTGATTGACTTCTTCCTGGGTGGGCATTTCAAAAGGCTCAACCATGTGCGTTAGCTGAAAACCGTCAATATTAATATTAACCGGCAGCATTACATCCTTATGTTCGGCGATTTTGAACGCGATGATAGACATGTCAATGGCTTCCTGACCATTTTCTACAAACATGGATATCCAGCCCGAATCGCGCTGGGGCATGATATCTGTATGATCATTTAAAATATTTAAGGGGCCCGAAACCGCCCGGTTGGCGATAGCCATGCATATCGGCAGGCGCATCGCTGAAGCAATTGGTAAAAGTTCGTGCATCAGCATCAACCCCTGCGAGCTTGTTGCTGTGTAGGAGCGGGCGCCGGTGCCGGAAGCGCCGATAACCGCGCTCATCGCTGAATGTTCGGATTCCACAGTAACAAATTCCGCGTCGATTTCTCCATTGGCGACCAAATCAGAAAGATGCTCGGCGATATGCGACTGCGGTGTGATGGGATAAACGGCCGCCATGTCGATATTGCAAAGGCCAACGGCTTCCGCCACGGCCATTGCTACTTCCATACCCATGCGTTTGCCCATATTATTCCTCCTCCACCATTTCTATGGCTTTTGGCCAGCATTCATGCGCGCAAATACCGCATCCCTTGCAATAATCAAGGTTTGCCTTGAAAAAGCCATCTTCGCCCTGCTGCACGCATCCTTCCGGGCAAAACACATAGCAGATGCCGCACTTGATGCACTTGGCGTCGTTCCAGACAGGGCGCTGCGAACGCCAGCTGCCTGTGTGATATTCACTGGCGCTTCCCGGCTCGGAAACAACACAACCAATTGGAAGCTCCTTCCATGTTTTTAATGCCATATAGATATACCCCTTAATTGCTGATTTTTATTTCGTCGTAGGCACGTTTCATAGCGGCAAGATTTTTTTGAGCTATGCGGCCAAAGCGATGTTCCACAGCTTCTTTCATCGCGTCGAGTTCGAGCATTCCCGTTACCTTTAAAAGCGCTCCGATCATGGTCGTGTTGGCGATAGGAACCCCCATTTCCTTGCGGGCGATTCCCGTGCCGTCAACCGTGGCCACCGTGCCTTTAAAGTCCAATTGCTTGCGGATCTCATCGGGTGTTTTGTGAGTATTGACGATTAATTTCCCTTCGGGTTTTAAACCTTCCGTTACATTCACCAGGCCGATAAGGCTGGCATCGAGAACCAGGACAACATCAGGCTTGTAAATACCTGATCTTTTGTTGATTTTTTGACTATCAACTCTTGTAAACGCGGCTACCGGAGCGCCTCTTCTTTCCGGCCCAAAACTGGGAAATCCCTGAGCGTATTTTCCCGCGGCGATTGCCGAAACAGCCAGCAATTCCACTGAAGTCACCGCTCCCTGGCCACCCCGACCGTGCCATCTAACTTCTATCATTATAAACTCCCTTACTGGATTAATTATCACGAAGTAAAGTGAGGCGTTTTTCTAGTATATTTGGATTTTTCTGTCAACTTTTTTTAAAAATACAAATTTTTACCGTTTTAATTATTGACGCGCCACATGTTTTCCGCCTGAGCGTATAAATCATTTCCCATGGTGTCATTGATAACTATCACGGGAAAATCAACCACGGTTAATTTTCTTATGGCTTCCGGGCCAAGATCCTCATAAGCGACGAGTTCGGCTTTTTTCACGCATTGCGAGCTAAGCGCGGCAATACCGCCGATCGCGCCAAAATACACCGCGCCGAATTTCTTTATTGCCTGCACAACTTCTTTAGATCTGTTTCCCTTTCCGATCATGCCTTTGAGGCCGTTTTCAATTAACTTCGGCGTGAAGAAATCCATCCGGTAACTGGTTGTCGGGCCGATGGAGCCGATAATTTTTCCGGGCGGAGTCGGAGCGGGCGCCGCGTAGAATATTACCGCTGTCTTTAAATCAAATGGAAGCTTATCCCCTTTGTTCAACGCTTCATAAAGACGGCGATGCGCGACATCACGCGCGGTATAAACTTCACCGCTTAAAAGCACCATATCACCGGCATGAAGAGAGGAAAGATCATCCGCCTTTAATGGAATCTCAATGTGACGAGCCATGTTTTCTTTTTTGTTCAATTCTATATCCTATATAATTTCTTCTTTATGCCGCGCTACGTGACACTGAATATTTACAGCTACGGGAAGTGACGCAATATGGCAAGGCAGCATCTCGATGTTGACTGCCAGCGCGGAAATTCTTCCTCCCAGACCGCCCGGGCCGATACCCAGTTTATTAATGCTGGTGAGCAGTTCTTTTTCCATTTGTGCCAGGCGTTCATCATTGTTATTAGCTTCACCCACAGGGCGTAGCAAAGATTTTTTAGCTAAAACACACGCTTCTTCGAGTGAACCGCCGATGCCGACTCCGACAATAATGGGCGGGCAGGGATTGGCCCCGGCTTGTTTTACTTTTTCAATAACAAATTTTTTAATGCCTTCTTCGCCCGTGGCCGGTGTAAGCATTTGTGCCGCGCTCATGTTTTCACTACCGCCGCCTTTGGGCATGGCAATAATTTTCAGTTTATCGCCTGATACAATATCAATATGGATTATGGCCGGCGTGTTATCCTGGGTATTTTTCCTGGTCAGCGGATCACAGACGGATTTGCGTAAAAAACCATCCTGGTAAGCCTGGCGTACCCCTTCTTCAATCGCGGCGCGCAAATCACCGCCGACAATATGGACATCCTGCCCGATTTCAATAAACAGCACTGCCAGGCCGGTGTCCTGACAGATGGGCATTTTTTCGCGGCGGGCAATATCAGCATTATCGATTATTTTTTCGAGCACCTGTTTGCCCAGGGGAGATTCTTCCCGCGTGAGAGCGTCCTTCAGGGCGCTGACCACATCCTGGCCCAAGTTTGTGTTGGCTTCGATAAACAGTTTCTTCACTGTTTCGGTAATGAGCTTGCTGTCTATTTTCCTGATCTTATCCATAAATTTACATGCCGCGCCTGAATTCGAGCGATTTGGATATGGTCATTTTATCGATATATTTCAGGTCGCCGCCCAGCGGCACGCCGGTGGCAATTCGGGTTACCTTTATATTTCTTCCTTTGAGCATTCTAATAATCAGCAAGGCAGTTGCTTCTCCATGCACATCAGGATTTGTCGCTATTATTATTTCCTTGACTGTTTTGCTGTCGATGCGCTTCATTAATTCGTTAAGATGCAGGCTTTCCGGGCCGATGCCGTCCAGCGGCGCCAAAGCGCCATGCAGGACATGATATGTTCCATGAAAGCATCCGCTTTCTTCGATTGCTACCATGGCGTCCGGTTCCTGCACCACGCAAATTATCGTATGATCCCGATTTTTATCATGGCAAATATGGCAGGTTTCCGTTTCCGTGAGATTCAGGCAAACGCTGCAAAATTTAATTTTTCTTTTTACTTCGATGATGCTTTCCGCCAGTTTTTTCACGTCATCCGCGGTGGCGCGTAAAATATAATTGGCCAGCCTGGTGGCCGTTTTTTCTCCGATGCCGGGAAGCTTGCCCAGTTCTTCAATAAGTTTTTTGATTGGTTGCGCGTACGCTTTCATAAAATTTGTCCTAGAAACTTAATCCGGGAATCCCCAGCCCTCCAGTAATTTTTGCCATTTCCTGTGAGGCCATTTCCTGCGCCTTGCGCACGCCTTCATTGACCGCCGCCAAGATCAGGTCTTCGAGCATTTCCATGTCTTCGGGATTTACTACTTCCTTCTCTATTTTGATGGATACGACATTGAATTTACCGTTTACGACTACGCGCACCATTCCTCCGCCGGCCTGCGCTTCAACGGTTTTTGTTTCCAGCTCTTCCTGTATCTTACCCATTTGTTCCTGCATCTTTTTTGCCTGTTTCATTATATTGCC
>DHGA01000073.1:0-686 GCA_002402545.1 Syntrophaceae bacterium UBA4810 | reverse complement strand
TTAATTTCAACTACTTCGGCGCTTGAAAATTCGTCCATAACTTTCTGCAGCAGCGGATGATTAATCGCCTCTCTTTTCATCTCGTTTATGCTATTTGCTTTGTCGCGCGCGTTATTGACGTTCGCGTTTGTTTTATCTGCTTCCATCGAAGCTATTTTGATTTCCACGTCTTTTTGAAAGAACTTACAGGTTATTTCTTTCAATTTGTCTTTTTGATCTTTGCTTTTTATATCTTCAAAAAAAATGAAGTTTTTGGAAAAGCCGAAAGTGAGGCAATTATTTTCATAGCTTAAAATTTCCGCGACATCCGTTTTTGCCCCCAATATAGGATTTTCTTTTTTAATAAAACTTTTTAACTGGCTGCCAAGCTCTTGCATGTTACCGGTAGAGGGATTGCTTCCCAAATTGCCGCCATTATCGCCTGAATCAAAACGAAAATTATTTTTATTGTTCGAATTATTCTGCTCGCCTCCGCGTGAGGAATTATTGCCTGTTTCCGGATTGTTGCCGCCTGTCGGGGGAAATTTGTTTTGGATTTTTTGTTCAAGCGCCTCAATGGTAGAAATAATGTCGCCCAAGGGGATTATGGGATTTAAATAAGCCATCTGGACGATGATGGTTTCCATTTTTATGCGCGGTTCTTGGGAGCGGCGAAACGAATCTTCCTGCGCGATAAGAATTTCCAC
>DHGA01000012.1:46792-47289 GCA_002402545.1 Syntrophaceae bacterium UBA4810 | reverse complement strand
GGCATGGATGACATGGGCATGAACATTCGCGACATGCTGGGCAGCGTGTTCCCGCAACGAAGAAAGAAAAAAACGCTGAAAGTGCCCGAAGCCCTGAAAGTATTGGCCGAAGAAGAAGCGCAAAAGCTCATCGATATGGATAAAGTTACAAGAACCGCGATTGAGACAGTGGAGCAATCCGGTATTGTCTTTCTCGATGAAATAGATAAAATTGTCGGCAGTGATTCGCCGCGCGGACCTGATGTTTCGCGCGAAGGAGTCCAGAGGGATTTGCTGCCGATGGTGGAAGGTTGCGGTGTCAATACCCGTTACGGCATGGTCAAGACAGATCATGTCCTCTTTATCGCCGCGGGAGCTTTCAGTTCCTCTAAGCCTTCGGATTTAATTCCGGAGCTGCAGGGGCGTTTTCCGATCCGTGTGGAGCTTGACTCTCTGGGCAAGGAGGAATTTATCAGGATATTGACTGAGCCGAATAACGCGCTGGTAAAGCAGTACAC
>DHGA01000012.1:36553-46780 GCA_002402545.1 Syntrophaceae bacterium UBA4810 | reverse complement strand
GCAACGGTGGTTAACGAGCGGACGGAAAATATCGGCGCGCGCCGTCTCTACACGATAATGGAAAAGTTGCTGGACGATATTTCTTTTGACGCGCCGGATATGAAAAACAAAGAAATAAAAATTGATGCAAAAAATGTGGAAAAAAAGCTAGAAGATATAATAGAAGATGATGATTTAAGCAGGTATATTTTATAGGCGGAGTTTATATGATGAATAATATCCTGGATTCGATGGAACGCGCCGATATTCTTATGGAAGCGCTTCCTTACATTAAGCGTTTTTATAATAAGACGATTGTTATCAAATACGGCGGGCACGCCATGGTTGATGATGAACTCAAGGATAAGTTTGCCAAAGACGTCGTGATGATGAAGTATGTCGGAATCAACCCAGTTGTTGTGCACGGCGGCGGGCCGCAAATCGGCGACTTTTTGAAAAAGCTGGGCAAGGAATCAAAATTTGTCCAGGGGCTGCGAATTACCGACAAAGAAACCATGGATATTGTGGAAATGGTTTTAGTCGGAAAAGTAAACAAAGAAATTGTCGGTTTGATTAATAACCACGGTGGCAAAGCTGTAGGATTAAGCGGCAAGGACGGCAATTTGATCATGGCGGAAAAATATCTTTTGAGCGAGGAAAAAGCCAAGCACACACCGCCGGAAATTATTGACATCGGCCTGGTAGGTAAAGTCGTAGCGATCAATTCTCAGATTATTGCCACTTTGACGCAAAATGGTTTTATTCCCATTATCGCGCCGACGGGAATCGGCGAAGAGGGCGAAACGTATAATATCAATGCCGACGTCGTTGCCGGAGAAATCGCGGCGGCTCTGCAGGCGGAAAAAATGCTTCTTTTGACTGATGTGCCGGGTGTTATGGATCAGAATAAAAAGCTGATTAATACAATGAGTTCGAAAAAAGTGCAGAAACTGATTGATGACGGTGTTGTCGAAGGCGGAATGTATCCCAAAGTAAAATGCTGCCTCAAAGCGCTCAAAGGCGGCGTGAAGAAAGCGCATATCGTTGATGGGCGTCTCAAGCACGCGATTTTACTGGAAATGTTCACAGACAAAGGAATCGGCACGGAAATAGCTCTGTAAAAAAGGAAATTGTTAAAATGAACGATAATGAAATCAAAGCTCTTGCTGATGAAAATATCATGCAGACCTATAAACGATTCCCCATCGTTTTGGTCAAAGGACAAGGGCAAAAAGTTTGGGACGCAAACGGAAAAGAATATCTTGATTTTGTGGCCGGAATAGCTGTGTGCAATCTGGGGCATTCACATCCCGGTGTGATTGCCGCGTTAAAAATACAGCTGGATCAGTTAACGCATGTTTCCAACCTTTATTACACTGAGCCGCAAGCGCAGCTCGCTAAACTTCTGGTGGCCAATTCTTTTGCTGATAAAGTATTTTTCTGCAACAGCGGCGCGGAAGCCAATGAAGCGGCCATCAAACTGGCGCGCAAATACGCGCATGAAAATCTCGGAGACGATAAGTTTGAACTTATCACGATGAAAGATTCTTTTCATGGCCGCACCATGGCTACGATCACGGCTACGGGACAGGAAAAATTCCAATTCGGCTTCACGCCGCTTCTGGAAGGATTTACCTATGTGCCCTTTAGTGACTTAAATGCTTTGAAAAAAGCCATTAATAAAAAAACCTGCGGCGTTATGGTTGAGCCGATTCAGGGTGAAGGCGGGGTTAATATTCCCGATGATAAATATCTACAGGGTGTGCGCTCGATCTGTGATCAGCATAATATATTGCTCATTATCGACGAAGTGCAAACAGGGATCGGCCGAACCGGGAAAATGTTTGCATATGAACACGCGGGCATCGAACCGGATATCATGACGCTGGCCAAAGCGCTGGGCAATGGTTTTCCGGTCGGCGCGATGTTGGCTAAGGACAAAATTGCCCAGTCATTTACACCCGGCAATCATGGCTCCACTTTCGGCGGCAATCCTCTGGCCATGTCCGCGGCCTTGGCCACGTTGCAGATTATGCTTGAAGAAAATATTTTAGAAAACACCCGTAAGGTGGGGGAATATTTTTTGGCGCAATTAAAAAAACTTAAAGATAAACACAAAGTAATAAAAGAAGTCAGGGGGAAAGGATTGATGCTTGCCGCGTCTCTTGAGGTGGAGGCGGCAGATATCGTTCAAAAATGCATGCAAAAAGGGATGCTCATTAACAGCGCGGGAGGAAAAACACTGCGTTTTGTCCCGCCGTTGATTATTAATAATAAAGATGTGGATCAGGCAATCTCTATCCTGGATGAAGTAATGGAGGGCAAATGAAAAAAGATTTGCTTAATTTCCATGATTTGACAGCGGATGATTTTGCGTTAATTTGGGAAAAGGCCGCAAAACTGAAAAAGGATTTAAAAAAAGGCTGTCCGCACGCTTCGCTGCAGGGGAAAACCCTGGGAATGATTTTTGATAAATCATCCACACGGACGCGTATTTCCTTTGAAGTGGGTATGTATCAGCTGGGTGGCATTGCGCTTTTTTTGAGTTCGCGCGACACACAGATCGGGCGTGGTGAGTCTGTTGCCGATACCGCAAGAATGGTATCCGTATATCTCAACGGCATAATGATTCGGACATTCGCCCAGGAAGCGGTAGAGGAATTCGCACGATATGCCTCTATTCCGGTGATCAATGGTTTGACGGATCTTCTGCACCCGTGTCAGATACTGAGTGACTTGTTCACCATAAAAGAGAAAAAAGGTTCATATGAAGGTATAAAAGTCGCCTATATCGGGGACGGAAATAATGTCGCCAACTCTTGGATTGAAGCGGCAGCCAAACTGCCTTTTGAGCTGGCTCTGGCCTGTCCTGAGGGATATGATCCGGATAAAGATGTTATGGCCAAAGCAATGCCTGTGGCTAAAAAAGAAATTAAAATTCACCGCGCACCTGCTGCCGCGGCAAAAGACGCGGATATCCTTTATACGGATGTTTGGGCGAGCATGGGCCAGGAAGCGGAAAATGAACAAAGGAAAAAAGTTTTTAAAAATTTTCAGATAAACGCGCAGGTGCTCAAAGAAGCGAAAAAAGACGCCATGATCATGCATTGCCTGCCGGCGCACCGTGGCGAAGAGATTACCGCCGATGTGCTGGAGGGGCCGCAGTCTATCGTCATTGATCAGGCGGAAAACCGCCTGCACGTGCAGAAAGCGATTCTGGAGATACTTTTATAGGAGGGAATGATAAAGTGTCTGCAAAAGTAAAGAAAGTGGTTTTGGCTTATTCGGGCGGATTGGATACATCCGTGATTGTCCGCTGGCTGATTGAAACTTACGGCTGCGAGGTTGTCTGCTTTGCCGCCGATCTGGGGCAGAAAGAGGAATTAACCGGTCTGAAGAAAAAAGCGATTAACACCGGTGCCAGCAAAATTTATATTGAGGATCTCAAAGAAGAATTCGCGCGTGATTTCGTGTTTCCGGCGCTGCGCGCCAACGCGATATATGAAGGCACTTACCTTTTAGGGACGTCACTGGCGCGGCCGCTGATTGCCAAAAAGCAAATTGAAATCGCCAAAAAGGAAAAAGCTGACGCCGTGGCGCACGGCGCGACCGGCAAAGGCAACGATCAGGTGCGCTTCGAGCTGACGTATATCGCTTTGAATCCCGCCATAAAAATTATCTCGCCTTGGAAAGACGAGAAATGGGATTTGAATTCACGTGAATTGATGATTGACTACGCGGAAAAATATAAAATACCCGTGCCTTTAACCAAGGCAAAGCCCTACAGCTCCGATCGTAATCTTCTGCATATTTCACACGAAGGAGGGATTTTAGAAAACCCCTGGGCGGAGCCGCCGGAAGATATTTTTGTTCTGACCAAATCGCCGGAAAAAGCACCGGATAAACCAATGTATGTGGAGATCGATTTTGTCAAGGGTAATCCCGTGGCGATTAACGGCAAAAAGATGTCGCCGGCTGTTCTTATGGATAAAATCAATCAGATCGCCGGTGAAAATGGAGTGGGACGGGTGGACATGGTGGAAAACCGTTTTGTCGGGATGAAATCACGCGGCGTTTATGAGACGCCCGGTGGGACGGTTTTATGGGCGGCGCACCGCGCGGTGGAATCACTGACGATGGACAGAGAAGTCATGCTCATGCGTGATTCGCTGATTCCCAAATACGCGCAGCTTGCTTATAACGGATTCTGGTATTCACCGGAAATGGAAACGCTGCAGGCATACATCGACGCTACGCAGGTAAACGTTACCGGTACGGCCAGAATGAAATTGTATAAAGGAAACTGTTCGGTTGTCGGGCGTAAAGCGCCGCAATCACTTTACAGCGAAGATTTTGCAACCTTTGAGAAAGATCAGGTATTCAACCAGATAGACGCGATTGGTTTTATCAAGCTAAATGGTTTGCGTCTGAAAATACGTAATTTATTGAAATCAAAATCCGGCAAAAAATAAAAACGGGGACAAAATATTATGGCCCAAACAAAAAAACCATGGAGCGGGCGTTTCCAAAAAGCCACGGCTAAAGATGTGGAAAAATTCACTTCTTCTTTGCATTTCGATTGCCGCCTTTATCCTTATGATATCGAAGGCTCCATAGCGCACGCGCAGATGCTGGCAGCGCGGGGGATAATAACGCGCGCCGAGGCAAATAAAATCTGCGCGGGCTTGAAAAATATTTTGCGGGACATGGATAAAGGCAAAATTAAATTTAATCAAGCTGATGAAGATATACATATGGCCATAGAGCGGGAATTGACCAAACGCATAGGTTCTGTAGGCGGCAAGCTCCATACCGCACGAAGCCGCAATGACCAGATCGTGCTGGACATGCGCCTGTTTCTGCGTGACCAGACAAAAGAAATTATCGGGCTTATTTCCTCTTTGCAGAAATTACTTGTTAAATTGGCCAAGGCGCATAAAAATACAATTATGCCCGGCTACACGCATTTGCAGAAGGCGCAGCCGGTGCTTTTGGCGCATTATTTTCTTGCTTTTGAGGAGATGTTTTCCCGCGACGCGACGCGGTTTGCCGACGGCAAAAAAAGGATTGATGTATCGCCTTTAGGCGCGGCGGCACTGGCGGGAACCGGTTTGCCCATCGACAGGCGCAAAACAGCGAAAATATTGAAGTTTGCTGAAGTCAGCAAAAACAGTATGGACACAGTGGCCGACCGCGATTTTATCGCCGAGTTCATTTTTTCCTGCGCGGTGACGATGATGCATTTGAGCCGCTTTTGCGAGGATTTGGTGTTGTGGTCGTCGGAAGAATTCGGGTTCGCGGAAATTTCCGACGCGTATACCACGGGCAGTTCCATTATGCCGCAGAAGAAAAATCCCGATATTGCTGAGCTTGTCCGGGGTAAAACGGCAAGGGTTTACGGAGATCTTGTCGCGATAATGACTTTGCTCAAAGGTTTACCCATGACCTATAACCGCGATTTGCAGGAAGACAAAGAACCTTTGTTTGACACTGTTGATACGACAAAGAATTGCCTGATGATTTTCACGCAGATGCTGGCTAATACAAAATTCAACGTCGAAAAAATGCGTGTAGCGGCAGAAGAGGGATTTTGCGCGGCTACCGATATCGCGGAATATCTGGTAAAGAAAGGCGTGGCCTTTCGTCAGGCGCACGAAATTGTCGGCAGAATCGTCGCTTATTGTCTCAAAAATGAAAAGCAGTTGAGCGAGCTATCGCTTGCGGAATATCGGAAATTTTATAAAGGGTTTTCATCTGAAATTTATAATGTTATAAAACTGGAAAAAATAATTAATACGCGCAAACACATAGGCGGCACGGCAACATCGGCTGTTGCAGAAAGGATAAAAGAGATTGAAAGGAAAACAAAATAGATTTTTAATCATTTTACTGTTAATGCTTTTTATCATCGGGTGCGGAATAAAAAGCGATCCAGTTCCACTTATTTCCATGGTTGACTATCGCCAGATGATCAGTGATGTAAAAGCTTCCGCGGCGGACGATTCAGTAGTGCTGACTTGGCAGCTCAATGATAGAAGAAGCGCGATAAAAAATATTTATGTTGAAAGAAGTGAAGTCGGCGGCCCGGGCAATGAATGTGTCGGATGCCCGCTGAAGTATGAGCGTATCGGACAAAAAGAAATTATTCCATCACTTCTTAAAACAGCTCAGATTAAAAAGCAGAGCTTTACCGATACAAACGTTGAGAAGGGAAAAACGTATAATTACCGTTTAATACTTTGCGACGATGCGGGTGTTTGCCAGGAAAAATCCGGCGCGCAAATAAAATTTTAAATAAAGATGAAGGAGCATTATATGTTTAAGGGAGCGATTGTCGCTATTGTCACTCCATTTAAAGATGGAAAAGTGGACGAAGAGGCATTGCGTCAGCTGATTGATTTTCAAATCGCCAATGGAACGGATGGCATTGTCCCCTGCGGCACAACCGGTGAATCAACGACACTTTCTCATGAAGAGCATGATAAAGTTATCGAAATTACTATTGATGCAGCGAAAAAGAGAGTTCCGGTTATCGCGGGAACAGGGTCAAACAGCACCGCAGAAGCGTTGCGTCTCACCCAGCATGCGTATAAGGCGGGCGCGGACGGAGCTTTGATTGTCTGCCCTTATTATAACCGCCCGACGCAGGAAGGCCTCTATCAGCATTTTAAAACTATTGCCGAAAGTGTGCCCATTCCCATTGTGCCGTATAATATTCCCAGCCGCACCGGTGTTAATCTCCTGCCGCCGATGGTGGCAAAGTTGGCTAAAATAAAAAATATCGTGGGAATCAAGGAAGCGTCCGGATCAATTAAGCAAATGAGTGATGTTATCGATTTGTGCGGCAGTGATTTTTCGGTATTATCCGGTGATGACAATTTTACTTTGCCTTTGCTGGCAATGGGAGGCGCGGGAGTCATTTCCGTGATCTCCAATATCGCGCCGGCGGATATGGCCGGCCTGGTTGACGCTTTTGCCGCCGGTGATATAAATAAAGCGAAACTGCTGCATCACAAAATGGCTCCGTTAATGGAAGCATTATTTGTTGAAGTAAATCCGATTCCTGTTAAAGCCGCGCTGGCGATGATGGGAAAAATCAAGGAAGAATACAGGTTGCCTCTTTGTAAAATGACTGACGCTAACCGGGAGAAGTTGAAAAAAGCTATGGTCGATTACAACCTGATTTAATTATTTTGTCAGATAATAATTAATATAAAGGAGATTGATGTATGGTTAAAGCCGTTGTTACCGGAGCAGGCGGAAAAATGGGAGGCAGAATAATCAGCCTCATTTCGCCGCTGGAAGATATTAAAGTAGTTGCCGCCGTGGAAGTTGCCCGTCATCCTATTATCGGCAGAGATGTAGGGCAGGCTCTGGGATTGGGAAAGACAGGAATATTAGTCTACGATAAATTAACTGACTGCATAGATCAGGCGGACGTTGTAATCGACTTTACCAATCATGAAGCTTCTTTGCGTTATTTGAAAATCGCGGGTGAAAAAAATCGCGCCATTGTTATCGGGTCAACGGGATTTTCCGCCGAGGAAATGCAAGAAGTTAAGAAGTTGGCGAAAAACACGCGCTGTGTTCTGGCTCCCAATATGAGTGTCGGTGTTAATGTATTGCTGAAGGTATTGGAATATTGCGCGGGTATATTGAATGATGAATATGATGTTGAAATAATTGAAGCGCATCACCACCTGAAAAAAGACGCGCCCAGCGGCACGGCAATGCAAATAGCTGAAATAATTGCTGATAAACTAGGGCGCGATCTGGAAAAAGACGCGGTATACACGCGCCACGGTATAATCGGGGAAAGAACAAAAAAAGAAATCGGTATTCAGACAATCCGCGCCGGTGACATTGTCGGGGAACATACCGTTATGTTCGGAGGCACGGGAGAAAGGCTGGAGTTTACCCACAGAGCTTACAGCAGAGACAACTTCGCTAAAGGAGCGATACGCGCGGCCAAATGGATTGTTAATCAGAAAAACGGACTGTACGACATGCAGGATGTTTTGGGACTGAAATAGAGATAAATTGAGTTCTTTAGTTTGTCATATCGGAATTGGTTCTAATTTAGGCGATGCTTTACAAAATTGTAAGGATGCTATAGAAAGCATTTCCCGGTTAAGCTCTGTAGAGCTAATTCAGCCCTCGTCGTTTTACAAAACAGAACCGGTTGGCGATATAAAACAGGAATATTTTATAAATGCCGTTGTCGAAATTAAAACGGAGCTTCCGGCCAGGGAATTGTTGAAAACGTTACAGAAGATTGAGAAAAAAATGGGACGCGAAAGGAGCATCAAAGGCGGGCCGCGGATAATTGATTTGGACATAATTTTTTACAGTCAGGAAATTATCCGGGAAAAAGGCTTGACTGTGCCGCATCCGGAAATGCACAAACGGCGATTTGTTTTGGAGCCTTTAAATGAAATAGCGTCTTATTTTATTCATCCCGTTTTCGGGGTTTCTGTAAGAGGCCTGAAAGACAGGCTTGACGATACTAAAAGCGTGGAGAAAATCGGGCTGGAAATAGCATAAGGAAAAGGAAAATGTATTTTCGCGTTATCGTATTTATAATATTGATTTATTTGATATTTCGGGCCATAAAATCAATGAAACGCGTTCGATTGGAAAGAGGCGATTCCGCGCGCGTTAATCATCCTCGCGCCTCCGGAGAAGATCTGATAGAAGATCCTGTTTGCCGAACACATATTCCGGTAAGCCAGGCTTACAAAAAAGAAATTGCCGGGGAAATTTATTACTTTTGCGGCAAAGAATGTTGTGAAAAATTTATGCTGTCCAAAAACGGATAATTAAAATGGAGGAATTATGAAGTTTTTTATCGATACCGCCAATATTGAAGAAATAAAAGAAGGCATCAAACTGGGCATGGTGGATGGCGTTACCACTAATCCGTCGCTTATTGCTAAAGAAAAAAAGGGGTTTGATGATGTAGTTAAAGAAATTTTAAAAAACGTTGAAGGTCCCGTAAGCCTGGAAGTAATCAGCATGGAAGCAGAGGCGATGTTTGAAGAAGGGAAAAAACTGGCGCAGCTGGGAAGCAATGTTGTTATTAAAGTTCCTCTTTGCACCGAGGGACTGAAAGCGACAAAAATGTTTGCGGATGCCGGTATCGATGTTAATGAAACTCTCATCTTTTCGCCTTTGCAGGCACTGATGGCGGCGAAAGCCGGAGCCCGTTATGTAAGCCCTTTTGTCGGACGCCTTGACGATATCGCGCATGATGGCATGGAGCTGGTTGAACAGATTTTAACAATTTTCGACAATTACGGATTCGAGACGGAAGTAATTGTGGCAAGCATCAGGCATCCCCGGCATGTTCTGGATGCGGCAATGATGGGCGCGGATATCGCCACTATTCCTTTTAAGGTGATTAAGCAATTAGTGCAGCATCCGCTCACGGATCGCGGCATTGAAATGTTTCTCGCTGATTGGAAGAAAGTACCTAAATGATATTAGCTGCTTAGGACTCATATGCTGTTAAAAAAAGAAATTTTTAATTTACCCAATATCATCACGATGATCAGAATAGGAATGGTTCCTTTTCTTTTTACCTTGCTTCTTTCTCCAGGAAAATTTTGGAGCCTGGTTTTGGCAGTATTGTTTGTTTTGGCGTCCTTGACCGATCTGATCGATGGTTACATTGCCAGGAAATATTCTCTGGTTACAACTTTGGGAAAATTTCTCGACCCTATGGCGGATAAACTTATTGTTAATTCCGCCATGATCCTGATGATTCCTAGCGGCCGGATCGCAGCTTGGATTGTGGCGATTATTATTATTCGCGATTTTCTTGTAGACGGAATTCGGTCCATTGCTTCGACGGACGGCATGTATATTCAGGCAAGTAATTGGGGAAAGAAAAAGACACTGGCGCAGACGATTGCGGTGACAGCGCTGATCATACATTACCCGATTTTCGGTATTGACGCGCATTTTGTCGGAACGATAATTTTATATGTCGCGTTGTTTCTCACCATTGTTTCCGGTCTGGATTATTTCGTAAAGTATTACCGTTATAAATCGCAAATATAATCGCGCTTTGTCTGCAAATAGAGAAGAAAAAATTAAGAGAAAGATCATTTGTCCCTTTATCATTAATATTAAAGTAGTTTATCAATATAATCACTGTGAAAAGTGGGCATTTTTTTATTGACAAGAGTGTTCCTTTTAAGATAGTAACTTGGCGCTTTCACGAGCGGGCGTAACTCAGTGGTAGAG
>DHGA01000012.1:2071-36540 GCA_002402545.1 Syntrophaceae bacterium UBA4810 | reverse complement strand
AGGCAGCGGTCTGCAAAACCGTTATTCTCCGGTTCAAATCCGGATGCCGCCTCCAGATGTTATAAAGGGGCTGGTTTATTAGACCAGCCCCTTTTTTTATGTTTTTAATAATCGGGAAGAATTGATTAACATTACTTAATATCATTTAAAATTATTTAAAAATAAAATAATTTAATTAATTCATGCAAAACTTGAATATATTAAAAAAATGAATAAAAACATGTATTAACAAATAGCAAAAAGTGATGACTGGGCTACAAATATTGTTGTATAATATTGAATTATTTGATATAATTCAGAAAAATTTCAGCGTGCGGACAAGTTACCTAATAATGAAAGCAAGGAGAAATTTTGGCGCGCACAGACGATATTAACTCAACAGAAAAGTTGCTCAATGTTATCCGCGGAGCAGGGCCGGACTCGCCGGATTCTGATTCTAAGAAAACCAGAGTATCTAAACCGGCGAAAAAGACGGCCAAAATTTTAGATATTTCCAGCGCGAAGCACGCGGCGGATAAAAAACGCTATACAATCGGTGTTGATTTCGGCCAGGGTTTTATCGGGTTGGCCAAAACAATAAAAGCATCCGACGGCCGTCCGATGCTCATCGACCATAAAATAATCAGATACGATCATCTGACCTCAAAGAACACATCTGAATTCAATAATCTTCTTAAATCAGCCCTGATTTCTTTCTGCGGCTCATTTTCCAACTGCAGTATCTGGACAATGATGCCCGCCGGAGAGGTTAATGTAAATTACCTCAAAGTCGCGCACGTGGCGAAAAAGCAGCTGGAAAATGTAATTTACTGGACGGCAAAAAAAGAAATGGCCTTTGATGATAAGGATTCAATATTTGATTACGAAGTACAAAAAGAAATAACAGATCAGGGCTTGCCAAAATATCTGGTGATGGTTTACACGGCACCAAAGGCGGAAATTGATAAAATTAAATTATTGTTTTCCAATATCGGTGTCCCCCTGGCGGGAATCACTATTGCGCCATTTGCCATTCAGAATATTTTCCGTTCCGGATGGCTGACGCAAGACGAAGAAACCTATGCCAGTTTATTCATCGGCAACGACTTTTCCCGTATAGATATTTACAATAGGCATGATCTTGTTATGACCCGCGGCATCAAGACCGGCACCAGCAGCATGGTCGAGGCAATTGCCGATTCGTTTAATGAAAAAAATTCAAACGCCAGAATCGAATTGAATGAAGCCAAAAAGATTCTTTTCAGCCTCGGGCCTGATTCAGAAAAATTATCCCGAAGAGACGCGGGTTACAATTTGCGCGAAGATGAAATTCTGGATATGATTTTCCCGGTATGGGAGCGGCTTTCGCGCCAGATTGAGCGGACATTGCAATACTATGCGTCTTCCATTGGGTACCAAAAAGTGGAAAAGCTATATGTCGCGTCCAGCATGAACGCGTATAACCCCATTATAATTTACTTAAGCGACCAACTAGCTGTTAAAACTGAATTTTTCGATCCTTTTTCCGGGCATTTGTCATACACGGGCGCGGATTCACTTACCTTATCGGAAAAAATATCAATGGTCCCCGTTTTGGGGCTTTCTTTATCTGACAATAAACGTACGCCCAACGCTCTTTTTACCTATGTTGAAAAAAACAAGGAATTGCGTGTCACGCGTATCAATAGGGGAATCTTTACAGCCTTTGCGGCCGCTTTAATTATTTGTTTTGCCGCTTTGGTGTATCAGGCCTTGGAAATGAGTAATTTGAACTCAAAGCGAGCGCAGAAAGAAAGGGAACTTTCCGCGTATAACCCTGTTTTATCCACTGAACAAATTTCCACAATGGCCGAAGACGTAAAAAAATACACGCATGGAAATAAAAAGTACGCGCAAAGATATTTAGGGGCAGCCGCGATAGGCGAGGTAGCCTCAATCACTCCGGGGAATATTAAACTGATAAATTTCAAAGTTGGCTTGCCTGCAGTTACGCCTCAACCGGCCGCGGGAAAAGCCGCGACGAATTTCTCCGAGGATGTCATTTTGGAAGGAGTTATTTTCGGAGAGCGCGACATGCTGCAATCACTTTTAGCGCAGTATGTGATGAAATTGGAAAATTCACCGATGTTCAAGAAAGTAACTATCAACAAAACTTCTTATACAACGTTCAGAAAGAGCGAAATTCTTCACTTCACTCTCAATGCCCAGGTAGGATAGCAATAATGAATAAATTGAATTTGAACATACCTGAAAAAAGTCTTTGGTATTTGTTTGTCTGCGCCGGAATTATCGTGCTGATTGGTTTGCTGGCTATATTTCCTATGCATAAAATTAACGCTCATAAGTTAAATGAGCTTAACAAACTGGAAAACCAGGTTGCCGCGCAGAAAGATTTAGGGCCGATATATCTCACGCTTACAAAGTCAATGGAAAACAAAAAAGAGCTTACACTGCCCAACCCTCCCTCAAAAGCGATATCCAGAGAAGAAGCCACAAAATTTCCCGATATATTTAAGGCAACGGCGGAAAAATCCGGGTTAAGAATGTTGTCCATCACTCCGGATTTGACCAAGATTTCCGCCGGTCAGTCTTCGCTTGTGTATAACGCGGTGGTCAGGGGCGATTTTGTAAATTTCAGAGAGTTACTCATCGGGCTTGGTGATATTCCTTATCTCGAAAAAATTGAAGAAGTCAGCGTAAAACAGCTTTCCGATTCCATGGAGCTGCAGGCTATCGTTTGGCTGAAGGTTAGCGGAAATTAGGAAAATAAATATGTCGAAATTAAACAAAAGGCAAATCATCATATTAATCATCGCGGGTATATTTGCTTTATACGCGGTTTATGAATTATTCATTGCCGGGCCGGCGGCAAAAAAAGCCAAAGCCACGGCTAACCCCGCCAACATAAATACTTTTGTAAATGACCTGAATAAAGATTTGCTCACAGATATTGCGTCCGGAGTTGATGCTTATATTGTCACCAAGGCGGAAGCCGACTGGGATAAAAATCCGTTTTGGGACAGGCAGGGTGTCAGAGAATGGGCGGCAAAAGACGCGGCGGGAAAAGCAGGTCAGTCCCGAACAATCTATTCAGGGTATGTTGATTCAGGGAAGAGGAGATTGGCCGTTATCAACGGCTATGAATATCGTGAAGGAGAGCAATTGGAAATGGAAGGATATTACTTAAAAAAGATTACGCCTTCCTATGTTCTGATTGAAAACAAAAATACGGGGAGCGAGATAGAGGTTCCCATACAGGAATAAAAATCAGCATTGGAGGTTTGCAACTTGAAATGCTTAAGTTTGAGTAAAAATATCGTAACGTGGATGCCGATAATTTTTGCATTCACGTTCTTTGCCGGCTGCGCCGATTTTCAAAAGAATGCCAAAAAGGATGCTTTTTTTGAAAAATGGTCAACTATGGCGGAAGAGTCACAGGGGCATTCTCCATCGGCGGAAATAAGAAAATTTGATGTAAGCACTCTCAAGACAGAGTCTGAATCATCAATCGCGCTTTCTGCGGTCGGAATAAGAAAACTTCCCACAAAGCCGATTAATCTTACCATGCGCCAGGCGGAACTGCGGACTGTTCTGCGGGCAATGGCCAAGTCGGTCGATTTAAATATGCTGGTAAAAAATGATTTGAAAGGCGAAATCAGCGTCGATTTCCGCGGTGTACCATGGGATCAGGCTTTTACCGGATTGCTCCGCACACATGCTTTGTCTTATCTTTGGGAAGGCGAGGTTCTTCTGGTAAAGACCGTTGACGATATCGAGCAGGATTTGAAGCGCAAAGTACAGTTGCGCGATATTCGCTGGGTGGAGCCTCTCTTGCAGCCAGTGGTGATCAAGGTAAACTTTGCTAATCCAAAGAAGATGGTGGAAACACTCCAGGAGTTTTTAACCAAAGACAAAGACGGAAAACCGCGCGGTTCGGTGCGTCTTGATGAACATTCCAACTCGCTGGTGATATCCGCCATCCATGAAGATTTGGTAAGAATGTTACGAATTATCGAGCAGATAGATAGACCGACGCCTCAGATATTGATTAAAGCGAATATTGTGGAAACCACCAAAAATGTCGCCCGTGATTTAGGCGTTTTATGGGGCGGCATGTATAAGCGCAAGGATGTTTATGTAACGCCGGGAGGTTCGCAGGGTATTGGTGACCCATTGGCTGGCAACTATACACCCACACAGGGATTAGGGGCTAAAGGTATCGGCGGACAGGGATTTGCCGGGAGTTTCCCGATTGCTGATATAGCTTCGGCAGCCGGAGCCGGCTCTTTGGGCCTTATTATAGGTAAAATAGGCGGCAATTTATTGGAGATTCAATTGCAGGCCCTACAGCAGGACAACGTGTTGAATATTCTTTCCAGCCCATCGATTACAACTTTGGATAATCAAAAAGCTTACACGGAAAATGGAGAAAGGGTGCCTTACGTCACCAGAGAGATAGATTCAAGCGGCAGAGAAACCAGAACGGTAAAATTTGAAGATGTTGTGCTGCGCCTGGAAATCACGCCGCATGTCATTGACGGCAAAAATCTGAAAATGACGATTCTTGTGAAAAAAGACGAGGTTGATCCGCTGCGCAATGTTGAGGGCAATCCCTTCATCATTAAAAAACAGACAGAAACAGTTCTGATTGTGGAAGATGGCGAAACAATCGTTATTTCCGGTTTAACCAAACAGCGTATAGCAACCGGAGACGCCGGATGGCCATGGATTAAAGATGTCCCCATTTTTGGTTATCTTTTTAAATCCGATAGCAAAAGCGACGCTATGGAAGAAGTGCTGATTTTTATTACGCCACACATTTTACAGTCGGCGGTTAATGTAAGCCAGGTGGCACCTTCCACAGAAAATGAGAAGGCAACAAAAGGGCGCTGACACGGCTCAGCCCATAAAAGAAAAAGCACAAACAGCACAGCCGGAAAAAACGCAAACGCAATCCGGCCAGGATAAATAAATAGTGGCAGTTTAAAATGGAATATTACGGCATTCTTAATTTCAAAAAAGAGCCTTTTTCCAATTCGCCGGAACCGGAATTTCTTTTTTCTTCTCCCCAACACACCGGTTGCCTGCAGAAATTGGAACTGTCGGTGCGTTTGCGCCGCGGTCTCAACGTCGTAATCGGTGATGTCGGAACCGGCAAGACAACTTTGTGCCGCAAGCTGATTCAGAACTTTTCCGCCACAGACGCGCAGCCAACAGAAATAGAAACTCATCTTTTGCTTGATCCTTCATTTAACAGCCCTGTTGAGTTCCTGCAGACGGTTTGCGCGATGATCGGCATTGAAGGCGCGCGAGAAGAACAAAGCGAGTGGCATCTTAAAGAAAAAATTAAAAATTACCTTTTTGTTAAAGGGGTTGACGAAGATAAAATTGTTGTTCTGGTTATTGATGAAGGCCAGAAAATATCCGCTGATTGCCTGGAAATATTAAGGGAATTTCTCAATTATGAAACCAATGATTTCAAACTACTGCAGATAATAATCTTCGCCCAAAAAGAATTCAAATACATTCTTAATAACCGCCCGAATTTAACAGATCGCATTAACGTGCTTTATTATTTAAAGCCGCTTAATTTCAAGCAGATGCAGGCAATGATAAAATATCGTCTCGCGGTAGCGAGAAATTTTGAAATCGCCCCGCCCATATTCAGTTCTTTGGGTTACGCGGCAATATATCTGGCTACCGGCGGTTACCCGCGTAAAGTTGTTTCCTTATGTCATGAAGTAATTCTAAAGATGATTATCCGCAACAAGCATAAGGCGGGATGGTTCTTCGTTAGAAGCTGCGTGAATGACATGGCCGCGCCTTTATTTAAAAGAATTAAATGGGCGGCATTGAGCTTGCTGCTTTTTCTGGCGCTGATCTTTCCCGTAAAAGCAATTATTTCTGATTATAAAACCACGCCTGCTGAAGACAAAATATCGCCAGCTCCGGTTATTGCCGAAGCCCCAAATACAGCGCCTGCCGAAGAGACGCCTCAAGCTGTTACGAAATCAGAATCTATTGCAATCGCTGCGGTTGTAGAGCAGAAAGAACCACAGGAAAATAAAATGCCCTTATCTCTGGGGCTGATGACTGTTAAAAAAGGGATGACCTTATGGTGGATTATTTACGACATCTATGGTTCGGCCGGGCATGAAATACTCGACGCCGTAATCAGAGAAAATCCGCACATCAAAAATAAAAATATAATTGAGGAAGGATACACGCTGATGCTTCCCTCAATTCCGGCAAAACTGGATTCTTCTAAAACGGGTAAATTTGTATTGCTCTTAAAAGACGGAGAAAACATAGAAGAGATTTATGATTTTTTTAATAAAAATCGTTACCGCAAAGATTTACCGTCTATGATTTTTTTACCTTATTGGGAAAAGACAAATAATTCCGTCAGATATGCCGTGATTGTTAATAAAAATTATGACTCTGCTCAAGATGCGGGCGATTTAGTAAAAAAACTGCCGCAGGAATTAGCGGGCGGCGTGAAAATAATTTCTAACTGGAATAACGATACAATATTTTTCAATCGCCGGGCTTTGCAGGGTTGATGGTGCTTAAGTCATCCGGGAGGTTTAATGAAGATCAAAAAACGTTTGGGTGAAATGCTGGTAGATGCCGGGCTTATATCTGAAGATAAGCTCAAGCAGGCTTTAGTTGAGCAAAGAAAAGCCGGTTTGAAGATTGGGCAGTATCTGACAAGGGCGGGAATTATTAACGAACAGCAAATTATAGACCTGCTGAGCGAACAGTTAAACATTCAGAAATATCATCCTGATAAATATCCTCTTGATGTCACTTTAACAAATTACATACCGATTGAAACAGCGCAAAAATATCAGATAGCTCCTTTGAAGAAGAAAGGGCGGCTGCTTAGTGTCGCTACTGTTGATCCGCTGGATATTAATACACTCGATTCAATCGAAGTCTCTGCCAACCTGGAAGTTGAACCGGTAATCTGCACAGAAAGAGAAGTAAATCAAATTATCAACAGTCTTTATGGAATGCAGTCCGGCCTGGGCGGCATTATGGAGACAATGGAAATTGGGGATGGTGTCGAGGCGGAGGAAGAACAGGCTAAAGAGGAAGTACAGATTTCCGCGCTTCAGGATATGGCGGGGGAAGCTCCTGTCATCCGTCTGGTAAATTCAATTTTCGCTCAGGCGATAAGAGACGGGGCAAGCGATATTCACATCAGTCCTCAGCAAAACACTGTGCAATTGAGATTTCGTATTGACGGCAAACTAATGGATGTTCCTTCACCGCCGAAAACGCTTTTTTTGCCTATTATTGCCCGTATGAAAATTCTGGCCAATATGGATATTACCATATCAAGAATTCCTCAAGACGGGCGTTTTACTTTAAAAATAGAAAAAAAGGAAATAAACGTAAGAGTTTCTTCTATACCCACAATCTATGGTGAAAATCTTGTGTTACGCATGCTGGATATGAGCGGCGGAATTTACACGCTGGATCGCCTGGGTATGGTTGCCGAAGATATGGCTAAAATTGAAAATATGATTATCAAACCTTACGGCATGATTTTGAGCACCGGGCCTACAGGAAGCGGCAAGAGTACCAGCCTTTACGCTATTTTGAATTCAATAAATAAGCCGGATATAAACATCATTACGCTGGAAGATCCGGTGGAATATCGTGTCAATAATATTCGTCAGGCGCAGCTCAATCGTAAGGCGGGGATGACGTTTGCCAGCGGTTTGCGTTCAATTTTACGCCAGGATCCGGATGTAATCATGGTCGGTGAAATCCGTGACGCGGAAACGGCGGCAATATCCGTGCAGGCCGCGCAGACGGGACATAGAGTTTTGAGCACCGTGCATACAAATGATGCCGCGGGCGCTATTACCAGATTTATTGATATGGGAATTGAACCTTTCCTGATTTCGTCGGTAATGCTGGTTACTTTCGCGCAGAGACTTGTGCGCACCGTGTGCCCTTATTGTAAGGAAAAATACACTCCGCCTCAAAGCGCGTTGACTTCGTTTGGAATATCCGAAAAGGAAGCCAAAGTTGCTAATTTTCAGCGGGGCAAGGGATGTTACCAGTGTAAGAATACAGGCTATAAGGGAAGAACAGGCCTCTTTGAAGTGCTGGTTAATGATGAAATGGTGCAGGATATGATTTTGAAACGTAAATCCAGCCAGGAAATTACGCGCGCCGCCGTTGATGCCGGAAAACTAAGAACTCTGCGTGAAGACGCGGCGCAAAAGGTCATGCTGGGTATTACCACGTTCGAAGAAGCGGCATCAGGCGTAATGACTTAAAATCACTGAGGATAAACAATGTCTACGTTTAGTTATAAAGCGTTAAATGAAAACGGCAACAAAGTTACCGGTGTTATTGACGCTGTATCAATTGAAGAAGCAACTTCCATAATTGTCACGCGCGGATTGATACCTGAAAAAATCACTCCTAAAGATAGCTCTTCTGCGGATAGTTTAGGCATCAAAATAATGTCTTTGTTAGATAAGGTTAAAGTAAACGATCTGATTATTTTTACCAAACAGTTTCGTTCCATGCTTAGCGCCGGCGTGCCGATATTAAGGCTTTTGCAGGTATTGGAAGCACAGACGGAAAGCCGCGTCATCAGAAACGCGATTGCAAAGATAGTTATTGATATCAGGCAGGGTTCCACCCTTTCAGAGGCCATGCAGAAATTCCCCAAAATATTTTCGCCTCTGTATTGCTCGATGATCAGGGCGGGGGAACTAAGCGGTAATGTGCCCACTGTTCTCGACAGATTGATTTATATTATTGAGCATGAACATAAAGTTAAATCCGATATAAAATCAGCTTTGAGATACCCCTTTATTGTGGTCATCGCTTTGGGGATTGCGTTTGTAATTTTATTAACTGTTGTCGTGCCTAAATTTGTTACAATGTTCAGCAAATCTGGGCTTACGTTGCCTTGGCCAACCAAGATTGCCGTACTATTGCACGCTTTTTTGGTTAATTACTGGTATTTGATTCTTGCTTTTGCGGTTATAATTATTTTTGCGTTGGCCACTTATTTCAAAACGCCGCAGGGGAAATTTGTGCGGGATTCGTTTTTTTTGGAGATTCCGATCATCGGGCCGGTTTTTAAAAAAGCAGCATTGTCGCGTTTTGCCAGTATATTTGCTATATTGCAGACAAGCGGTGTTCCCGTCATGCAATCCCTTTCCATTTTATCGGAGACAATCGGTAACGAAGCTATCGCGCGCGCTTTTGAAAATCTGCGGGAACGCATTGAAGAAGGGGCAGGAATATCCGCGCCTCTTAAATCATCGAAGTATTTTACGCCAATGGTTGTGGATATGATTGCCATCGGGGAAGAATCCGGCAACCTTGATGAAATGCTGCGCGAAATTTCCAAACATTATGATGACGAGGTTGAATACGCGGTTAAGGGAATGTCTGATGCCATAGGCCCGATATTAATCGTGGGATTGGCCGCGGTTGTCGGTTTTTTTGCGCTGGCGATATTTATGCCCATGTGGGATTTGACAAAATTAGCCACAAGATAAAAAATGAAACAAAGACAATATTATATAAATCTATATATATTAATTCCGCTTATTTTTACCGGAATATCTATTGTTGGTATTATCCTTACATGCCAGTTATCTAGTTATGCTGCCAGGCACGGTATCGTCTCTTCTTTGGGTTCATTTAGTTTAATATCAGCGATAGGAGCTTTAACATTTCTTGTTAGCTTATTGATTGTCCGCAATATTTTAAAGCCAATCATGCAGTTTATTGAAAAAACAAAAAATGTGCCGATTATTGGAAATAAAATTGCGGAACATAAAAAACATATAATGGAGGACGTTAAGGAAATTGAAAAAGTATTCGACAATGTGGCAAATATACTAACACTGGTTGAAGCGAAGGAATTGTTCCCGAATGTTATAGGGTCGAGTCCCGCTATGCGCAATATTTTCAAGCATATAACAAAAGTTGCGCCTACTGATTCCACTGTGCTGATTTACGGAGAAAGCGGAACAGGCAAGGAGCTTATCGCGCAAAGCATATATGAGCAAAGCACTAGAGTTGGGAAACCATTTATTAAAATAAATTGTGTGGCCATACCGGAAGGCCTGCTGGAAAGCGAGTTGTTTGGCCATGAAAAGGGGTCATTTACCGGCGCGGTCGCGCGGAAGAAAGGTAAATTTGAACTTGCGGATGGCGGCACAATATTTCTGGATGAAATAGGTGATATGCCGATGGCCACGCAGGCAAAATTACTACGTGTGCTGCAGGAAAAAGAATTTGAACGAGTCGGCGGTAATGTTCCTATTCGTGTGGATGTCCGGTTTATCGCGGCAACAAATAAAGACTTGCCAAAATTGATTAAAAAAAGATTTTTTAGGGAAGATTTATATTTTCGACTCAATGTTTTTTCCATTTCATTGCCACCGCTTAGAAACAGAAGCGAAGATATTCCTCTTCTGGCGAGCTTTTTCCTTAATATGCAGGAAAAAGATCTTACTTTATCGCCGGGAGTTTTGCAGATGCTAATTGGTTATGCCTGGCCAGGAAACATCCGCGAATTAAGAAATGTTATCGAACAAGCGTCTGTTCTGGCCGAAAGAGATGTAATAGAACCGCATCATTTGCCGGATGATATTACAGGGCAATCAACCAATATGAATATTTTTTCTAATGGCAATGATATTAATATGGATGAGAAATTGGAAATCATGGAAAGAGAAATGATTATTCAAGCATTAAAAAAATCAGGCGGCATTCAGGTAAAAGCGGCGGAAATTTTAAAAATCAATCAGAGAAGCTTATGGCATAGAATAAAGAAGTATCACATAGAAATTGATGATGTAAGGAACCTACAATAATTGTAGGTATATCTACAATTATTGTAGATTGGTCTATAAATTGAATGTAATTAATTGGTTTTATAAGAGACATGTAAACAAATAATGCATGTAAAATCAGCTTATTAAGTTAAATAAAAGATAAGGAGGTGATTTGGGAATCAAATTGGCATGTGATTTGCTATATATGAATGCAAATGGTTAGCAAATATTGCTAAAAAATTAACTTTAAATAAAGGAGAATGAAAAATGAGAAATCAAAAAGGTTTTACGTTGATCGAAATTATCGCCGTACTCGTAATTTTGGGTATTCTGGCGGCGGTGGCCGTTCCAAGGTATCTTGATTTGGCCGAAGAAGCAAAAGCTAGAGCTGCTGAAGCGCAGGTTGCCGAAATGAAATCAACCCTTAATCTTGCTTATGCTAGGTTGTTTATAAGAAACGGTACCGCTCCGACAACTGGTACTGCTGTAATTACGGAAGCAGGATTTACTTCAGGAACCGCTGCAGATGTAGGAACCGCTCCGGATATATGGAACGTGACACTTACTGGTGTCAGTGCAGCTGTTACGGTTCTTGTTAATAGTAGAGATGGAGATACTGATTACACAGCAACAGGAACTTGGAATATACCAAGTTAAGTTGACAGTTTAGTTATTGAAGTTTGTGCGAAAAATCAGCGCGGAGTTTCTACTCCGCGCTGATTTAATCTCTAAAATGCTTTTTTCAACTTTTAAAATTCCTTAAGGGGGTGGGACGGAAATGATAAGAAATCAAAAAGGTTTTACATTAATAGAAGTTATTGCCGTTCTGGTCATATTAGGCATATTGGTAGCCGTAGCAGCGCCACGATATGTTGCACTTGTTCAGGAAGCAAAAATTGCTGCGGCGCAGGCAGAAGTTGCGGAAATGAAATCAACACTGAATCTAGCTTATGCGAGACTCTTTATAAGAAATGGTGCAGCTCCCGCGACGGGTGTAGCCGTTCTTGAGGAAGCTGGTTTTTCAGACGCGGCAGCGGATAATGTTGGTGCAGTTCCTGACCTGTGGAATGTTACTTTAACAGGTGCAGGGACATCTGTAAATATATCTGTAAATAGCCGTAATAGCGATAGTGAATATACTGCATCTGGGACTTGGAATATTCCTTCGTAGTTTTAAAATTACAAAATACAATGATATATCTGAATATTTTGTCTGATATATGATTATCTTACGAGAGGGGCGGCAATGGATGAAGCGCAAGAAACGCAAATTGTTGCCCGAATTCTGGAAGGTGACCGGCAGGCATACTCTCTACTGGTAAGAAAATACCAATCAGCTATATATAATCTGGCTTATCGTATGACTGCCAATTCACAGGATGCCGCCGATTTAACGCAGGATATTTTTATCCGCGCCTACACCTATCTGTGGCGATATAATACGCGAAAAAAATTCTTTACCTGGCTTTATACGATTGCGCTAAACACAATCAGAAATCATCTTAAAAAAAGCAAACGATATAAACACACACAAGAGATAAATTGGGCTGAGCACCAATTCCCAGTACAGGTGGATATGCCGGAAGCAGAGGAGATAAGCTCGTATCTATCAAGGCTGGATTTAGAGACGCGCGCGCTGATTATTTTGAAGTATCAGCAGGAACTCTCTTTTGAAGAAATTGCTAAAATTACCGGTAAAAGTGTCAGCGCGCTGAAAATGCGCATCTACCGCGGTCTGGATAAATTAAAAGAGATGCTCGAAAAGTAAAATTATTTTGTGACTATTTTGATGTCCATGTTGTATATAATATATAAAGGAGTTAATGAAACAATGCTCTTTGGTCTTTGTGAGATCCCGCAGGGAGCAGGTTGCCCGGCGCATGCCGGGCGGCAATCCTAATAATATTGAATAGATAAGAGATTGCTTCGGTCGTTACACTTACTCGCAAAGACATTATGACACAGTTTCATGCGCCGGAGTTCCTGACGGGCGCAATGAAAAGGAATGATAAACAATGGAAAAGTATAAAGAAATTATAGAAAAAATTCAAAAGCAAAAGATAATTGACCCCCCAGATGCTTTAACTGATCATCTCATGAAACGATTGCCGGATCAGTATCCGTCAATCTTTTTTGTAGCTGCATCCTTTGTGCATAATCTTTACAGGCATGCGCTTGAGCCGGATAGCGATAGTGCAAACGGTCTCACGCGCCGTGAGTGTTCCTTTTATTTTTTTATCACAGGATTATTTTATCTGATNNNNGAATGGATAAAACTGCAGCCGCATCTAACCATCGGTACAGCGATATGGCTTCTTGCTCTGGGTCTGGTATTAATGTTGAACGGGAGATCGGGAATTATGGCGGCTAGATACGGGACGATGTTGTATTTTTTGTTCGCAGTTGTCAACGGAATATTGATGCGTAATTATATACACTTTCCTTTCAGCAGTATGTTTATAATAGGCTTTGTGGGAACCAGCGTGCTCATGGGTTTTATGCTCACGCATGCTGTTAAAAAAGTGGAGTTGAGGTCTATATGATAGAACTAGATAAAATAATTAGATACCGCCGATACAGTAACAATAGGGGCTTCACGATGATTGAGATCATCGCCGTGCTCGTTATTATTGGTATTATCAGTGTGGTGGTAATGTCACGAGGATCGGCAACAGATGAGGCGAAATTGCAGGCCGAAGTAGATACGCTCAAAGGTCATCTCCGGTACGCGCAGTATACAGCGATGAATGATATACCGCCTACGAAATGGGGGATACAGATAAGTGGTCAATCCTATACGCTTGTGAGAAATCTCACCGGAAATGGTGCAACATTCGATAGCCCTCATAATCTTCCCGGTGAATCCTCTGCAACGCACAGCTTTGCGGCACCGCTAACGGCAACAGCAATAAATGTTCTGTTTGATGAGTGGGGCAGCCCATACAATGCAGCGACGAAATTGCTAACAGATGCGACAGTAACTATATCATCGGAATCAATCACAATAACCGCAGGAACGGGATTTATACCATGAAAATAAAGTCAATGATGCAGCAGGATGGATTTACACTAATCGAGTATATTGTGGCCTTAGTAATTGCCGCGATAGTAGCAGCGATGATTTATGCCTATATGGGGAGCACATTGGTCCAGAGCACTGAGCCGATTTTTAGGCTGCAGAAAGCATCAAACCTGCGTCAGGTGATGGAGAATATTGTCGCAGACTACAACAGGCTTAATCTCATCAATCTGCGCTACAAATGGAGATCAGGGACAGCATATTCTGTTGGCGCCGTTGTACTTCCCAGTAATGGAATTGATAATGCCACCAGTACAATTAATAACAATGCTCGTTATTATGCATGTACACAAGCGGGTACAAGCAGCAGTGCAACTTTACCGGCATGGCCAGCTGTCGCGTCAGGTACAACCACTCTTGGGCGGACAGTAACAGATGGTTCAGTAATATGGTTGGAGAAGGGGTATGTATGGAAAGCGAGCCAGACCTATCCAGCCAATTCAATTATAGTTCCGGTGATAAGCAATGGCCATTATTACAGGGGAGGCGGTACAAGCGGTACCAACGATCCAAAAAATGTTTCAGGAGGATGGCCGAAAACCAATAGTGCAACAGTAAGTGATGGCACAATAACATGGACAGAGGTAGGTACCATCCTGGATAGAAGCAACACCGGTTTAACGGACAGTATTCTACTTGATAGCATTAAGTATTATCTTGACTATACACCTGGCAGATACGATCCGAGCAATACCGGTTATACGGTAGTTGCCGCACAAACTAAATTCATTAAATTCAGCAGCACCGGCATTGAGGAAGATGCTACCGGCGCTGATGAAAAGAGCATTCTTAAAGTAACTATAAAAAGCAATGATTCCGCCGAAACGCTGACGGGACTTTTTACCATTCGCTAAAAGCAAAAGAGGTATATTTCATGAAGAAAAGAAAGTCAGATGAAAAAGGATTTACCCTGATCGAGGTAATAGTTACCTTGGTGCTTGTGGGAATCACCGCTGCGCTGGCCGGGATGTGGCTTGTTTCAGTTGTAAATGGATATATCTTCACAAAAATGAACGCAAATACCGTGCAGAAAGCTCAGCTTGCCATAACACGGCTGGCAAAGGAATTTTCTGCCATAACAGTAACCAGCTCAAGCGGTACGGGAATCACGTATACCAGAACAGACAGCGCCCTTAATCCAGTGACTGTAGTGGTGTCCCTGGTTGGTAGCGAGCTTAAGATTAATGAGAATAACACCGGGAATAATACATTGACGGATAGCGTGCATGCATTTACGTTAACTTATTGTGACAGTCCAAATTCAACTAGTTGTCCGTCGACTTGGTCGTCAACTTCAAAAATAATTGAAATTACACTTACACTCACAGGCGCAGAAAATACGACTTCTACGTTTGTCCAGCGGGTTGCACCGAGAAATATATAATTTGGGAGGGCTAAAAAATGTTTATGGTGGAAAAGCTGGAAAAAATATCTTCAGCTAAAACAAAAAAATATAGCTCGTATTTTATTTGGCGCATGTTGCGCCAGCGTCAAAAAGGCTCAATTCTCATAAGTTTAATCATCACCATGGTCGTTATGGCCTTCCTGGGGGCGGGCATGGTTTATCTGACGTCAACCTCGACGTTTCAGGAGCTTTTTGCCAATAATCACGCGCGTGCATACTATGTGGCCGAATCCGGCGGCAGATATGCATTATCTGTGATTCGTGACGCTTACGCGACCGATAAGACAAAATTAAACGCCATTAATAATAACCAGACATTCACGTTAGCCAGCAACGGAGGGCAATTTCAGATTACGAACTGGGTACAAGACGGCCTCAATCCGGAGACAGTGACCTTCAAATCTGTTGGCACTGTAAATTCAGGCTTTCTGCAGGCCAAAAGACAATTAACCTACCGTGTTCAAACCGCAAATCAATCTGGTGGAGTCGGCGGAGAAGGACCTACCGGACCAATTAACTTTAATAACTATGTACCGACGGCGATCTTGGGAGGTGGCAAGATCGATGTGTTAGCAGATGGATCAGGTGTTCAAGTAAATGCGGCCTCAGGTGGATATCAAAAGGTTCCCACGATTCTTTATCACCCGGCATGGACGTATACAGGCAATTATGCCGCTCAGGCCCAGTTGACGACAGGGGGGTCTGGCGCAAACAGGTTTTGGGATGTAGGTCTTTTTGTTAATTATAAAATAAATGTTACAGGTATGCCCCACGGCTATGGAATTAGCTTTTTTAATAGTTGGGCCAATACTCATCCATCAATAACGGCAATAATTCCCTCTCTGCCGTCGGGACAGGCGGAAGGACCTCTTGTGTTAATTTGGCAAAATGCGCCGGACACCGGATTAAATTGGATAGCGTATGCACCAATAAATAATGCCGCGATAACTAATATTGAAGGTGGAAGTATAGATCGGCTAACCATTTTGGTTGAGGTGATTCGAAAGCCGGGGCCACCAGCATCTAATGATATTCGGGTATATTTTGGTGATCCAGGCCCAAAGGGCACACCCGATACTATTCCGATAAATTACGTTAATAGAAAAGCATATCCCGCATGGGGGCCGAATCCTGCTAACGACATAAAATGGCCATCAGTTGGAACATGGCCTGCTGAAAATGACTATTTTACATTAATTAATTCTGATAATACTTCAGCGCCGTCTCCTTTGCCGATTGCTAAGTGGATAAGAAATACAAATGCAATTGTAACTAATACAACGAGCTTTCAATCAGACACCACGACGATAACCGGGCAGACAATACCAAATGCGGTTATCCGAAGCACAATTATGACTGGCTCGGATTATTCAGCCGTAGGTCTATTTTTCGACGCATACGCTAATCCCAAAGTTGAATATTACAACCTCGGAATTCTGGACCATGCTCTAGGCGCTGGCGGTGGCTCTGACGGAAGCGGTGGTGTAATTGTGTCGCCATAGGTAAATAAAATTTAATAAATGATTAATATCAATATATTTAATCATTTATTTATTATGTTTAATACATTTTAAGTATCCTCTTTTCCTTGACGTTGCCGCCCATATAGTTTATGCGGTAAAACTGTCTAAAAGTAGGCAAGCAAATTTATTTTGGAGACTAGTGTTATGCGCACTGAAGCGCAGGTCAAAAACGACAATGTTATGCATTCCCAGCTTCTGGATATCCGCGACAAAAATCTGGTTATCAAGGAAGTGAAGCATGTTATATCAATGATTAATTATAAATTTATTTTTAATCATTTTGACGAAGCTTTCCTCGATGTGGAAAAGCTGTTTCATGGCCAATATCCGGGATACCGCGCCTGCAATACGGATTATCATGATTTTCAGCACACACTGCATGTTTTGCTGGCGATGGCGCGCCTGCTGCACGGAGCGTCTGTCGAAGGAATAAAGTTTACCGATAAAGAAATCAATATTGGTTTAATCAGCGCCCTGATGCACGACGCCGGCTATATCCAGTCAAAAGACGATATTCAAGGCTCAGGCGCCAAATACACGCTCATGCACATCAAAAGGGGAATACAGTTTGTCCAGAATTATTACGAGAAAGATAGCTACTTCAATGAAGATCTGGAAAACTTCAGCGATATTATAAATTGTACGGGCTTGAGCATCAATATTGAAGATATAAAATTTGCGTCGACGAATATGGAAATGTTAGGCAAAATGGTGGCCACCGCGGATTTATTAGGCCAGATGTCCGACAGGTTTTATCTGGAAAAACTGCTTCCTTTGTTTAAAGAGTTTGAAGAAGGCAACGTTTCGGGGTTCGCCACTGAACATGATTTACTTAAAAAAACATCTAATTTTTATCATATTACCAAAATTAGGATGGAGAAAGATTTAGGCAACGTCAGCCGGTTCATGCTTGCTCATTTCAAAAATAGATGGCGGATAGACAGAAATATTTATCAGGAAGCAATCGATAAAAATGTAAATTACCTGAGATTCGTCCTCAAGCATAACGAAAAAAGCATCGGTATTTTTCTACGCCGAAACTCCGTAACAATTCAATAAATATTTTCATAAATCTCCGGTTTTTCAATTTGTGTAATTCATTGACTTTTTTCAGGTATATGCTATCTTTCTGCATACTTTTCCAATGACCAAAGGAGGTAAAGATACCTTGAAGATATCCGTCAAAAAGGGAAACCTGGCCGAAGTTAAAACCGAATCCGTTATTATTGCATTGTTTGAAGAAAATAAAAAATTGTTTGGCTTGTCTTATGATGTCGATGCCAAAGCAGAAGGTTTAATAAGCGAACTAATCAGCAACCGGGATTTTGAAGGAAAGGAATCTCAGGTATCCGTCATTTACACCCGTGGCTTGATTCCGGCAAAGAGAATTGCCGTTGTCGGTTTAGGCAAGACAAAAGAATTCAAATTGGATAAACTGCGCGCCGCCTACGCGAAAGTAATGCGCCATCTTCGCGATATTAATATCAAAGAAGCGGCAACAGCATTAGATTTTAATATGCTTCCCGGCCAAAAAGAAAAGCTCGCGCAAGCCGCTCTGGAAGGAGCTGTTTTAGGGCTTTATCAATACACGCCGTTTAAAACACTAGATAGAGATAATATCAAAGATATTAAGCAGTTGGAGCTAATAGCGAAAAATGAAGATTATGCTCTGCTTGGCGATATAGCAAAAAAGACGTCCATAATCACGGACGCGGTTTATTTTGTCAGAGATCTTGTTTCCGCGCCGGCTAATGAAATGACCCCAAGCATTCTGGCGCAAAAAGCGCGGCAAGTCGCCCGAAGAAAAAACGTTAGCTGCAATGTTCTGGATAAAGCCGCCATGAAAAAATTACGCATGAACGCTCTTTTGGGTGTTGCTTCCGGTAGCGCGCAGGAACCGAAATTTATCATTATGGAATATTCAGGCGGCAAAAAAGCAGGCGCGCCAATTGTGCTTGTCGGCAAAGGCCTCACCTTCGATAGCGGCGGTATCAGCATAAAGCCCGCGGAAAAAATGGATGAAATGAAAACAGATATGTCAGGCGGAGCGGCGGTTATCGGCGCGATAATGGCCGCCTCTGATCTGCGACTGCCGCTTAATGTTGTCGGGCTGATTCCCGCAACGGAAAATATGCCCAGCGGAACCGCGCTAAAACCCGGCGATATTTTAAAATCATATTCAGGTAAAACTATTGAAATTGTAAATACGGACGCGGAAGGCCGCCTGATATTGGCCGACGCTCTGTCTTATGCCTCGAAATTTAAACCGCAGGCAATCATTGATATCGCCACGCTTACTGGGGCGTGTGTAATCGCTTTAGGTGATGATGTTGCCGGAATGCTGGGAACGGATGAAAAATTAAAAAGCGAAATATATGAAGCCGCGCAGGCAACCGGCGAACTTGTCTGGGAGCTGCCGCTTTGGGATTTTTATTCCGAGCAGATAAAAAGCGATATTGCCGATTATAAAAACAGCGGCGGAAGGGCAGCGGGCACAATTACCGCCGCGGCATTTTTAAGCAAATTTGTTGGCGATTTTCCCTGGGCGCATCTGGATATAGCGGGTCCCTCCTGGCTTGATAAAGATAAACCGTATATTCCCAAAGGAGCTTCAGGCGTACCGATGCGCCTTTTGGTTGATTTTTTAATTAACCGTACCAAAAAATAGAAATCTTGCGGTATCAAGAAAAAAATATCAGTGTTTCGTGCTTCAAGAACTTTGCAGAGCCCTATGAATCCAGCACCTTTGTCACGTGTGACCTTTAGGTTATACTGGCCCGGCATGCGCCGGGTCTTACTCCGACCTAAAACCCGGCGAATGCCGGGGGTATCCAGTATTATCAAGTATTTCCTGGATTCCGGCTTTCGAGACTGTGTCGAAATGCTCATTTGTCATTACGAGACGCCTCTCAGGCGTCGTGGTAATCTCATATATACGGTAGCTTACGAGATTGCTTCGGTCGTTGCACTCCCTCGCAAAGACATTATGACACAGTCTCTTTCGCAGGAATGATGTAAAAAGATGTTGTGCAAAGCTCTCATTTCAAATAATCCTCTTAGTTCAGGCTGTTTAAAATGGCGCTTTTGGAAATAAAAGATTTAATGACGGTTTTCGATACGGCGCAGGGAAGAATCAAAGCCGTGGATTCGGTTTCGCTTAGCGTCGATTCCGGTGAAACGCTAGGCATTGTCGGCGAATCCGGCTGCGGCAAAACAATGCTGGCACTGTCTATCATGCGTCTGGTTCCCGGCATCGGAAAAATCATCCAGGGAGAAATATTATTTTCCGGGGAAAATCTGCTGACGCTTTCGGAAAATGAAATGCGCGAAAAGCGTGGCAGTGAAATATCCATGATATTTCAGGAACCGATGACGTCTTTAAACCCGGTTTTCCGCATAGGCGAGCAAATAGCGGAAGCAATAAGACTCCATAAAAAAATATCCGCTAAAGATGCCATGGCGCTCGCTATCAAGCAGTTAGGAGAAGTGGGGATTCCGCATCCGGAAAAACGGGCGCGGGATTATCCGCATCAGCTCAGCGGCGGTATGCGTCAGCGCGTGATGATCGCGATGGCAATGTCCTGCGATCCAAAGCTGCTTCTGGCCGACGAGCCGACAACCGCTTTGGATGTAACTATCCAGGCGCAGATTCTTGATTTGATATCTGATCTTAAAACCAAAAATCAAATGGCCGTGATTTTGATTACTCATGATTTAGGAGTTATCGCTCAAACAGCTCAAAGAATAGCCGTAATGTACGCGGGAAAAATTGTGGAAACCGCGCCCGCGGATAAAATATTTACTAATCCCGTTCATCCTTATACACGGGGTTTGATTGATTCAATACCTCAAACGGGTATCTCAGGTACAAAAGATATACCGGAATTTTTGAAAACAATTCCTGGTTCGGTTCCCAGTTTGTATGATCTCTCGCCGGGATGCAGCTTCTATGAGAGATGTTCCTTCGCAGATCAACATTGCGCCATGGTTGAGCCGCCGCTAGAGGGTATAGAGAATAAGCACTTTGTGGCATGCTGGAAATCAGCCCAATTATCAAAATAAGTTAATTTAAAATGACGTGAGTAAAGATGGCAGAAATACTTATAGACATAAAAAAGCTCAATAAAACTTACACAATTTCCGGTACTGCCCTAAATGATAAAAAAAGATTCATTAAAGCCGTAAAAGACGTTGATCTGCAGATATTTAAAGGGGAAACGCTGGGGCTTGTCGGTGAATCCGGCTGCGGGAAATCCACGCTGGCAAAAATTATAACCCTCCTGGAAAAACCGTCAACCGGAAGCGTCGATTTCCAGGGAGAAAATATCTTTGAGTATAAAAGAGAAAAGCTCAAACAATACCGGCGCAAAGTGCAGTTGGTATTCCAGGACCCCTATTCATCTCTTAACGCGCGCAGATCAGCATTGTCTATTATAACCGAGCCGCTGGTTATTCATAAAATCGGCGATAAAATATCGCGCAAAAAAGATGCGCTGGAGTTGATGGCGAAAGTCGGTTTGAGCGAACAGCAGGCTAACCGTTATCCGCATGAATTCAGCGGAGGCCAAAGGCAGCGCATAGGCATCGCGCGCGCGCTGATACTTCAACCCCAACTGATTATCGCGGACGAACCGGTATCAGCGCTTGATGTGTCCATTCAGGCGCAAATTCTAAATCTGCTCAAAAGCCTGAAAAATGATTTCGGACTGACCTATCTGTTTGTTTCGCACGATCTCAATGTAATACGGCATATGTCCGATCGCGTCGCTGTTATGTATTTAGGAAGAATTGTCGAACTGGCTAAAAATGAAGATATTTATAATAATGCGCTTCATCCCTATACGCGTCTTTTGCTTTCCACCGTGCCGTCGCGAATTGCCAGCAAAGAAAATACAGTCATACAGATAAAAGGTGAGGCGACTACAGATATTGAAAAAGGCTGTAACTTTCAAAACCGTTGTTCTTATAAAAAAGAAATATGTTCAATGCAGGAACCGGATTTAAAAGAAATTGAAACTAATAAATATTGCGCTTGTCATTTTGCCGGAAAATTATAATGGAAAAAGTGATGGCAGAAGAAAAAATATTTATTGAAAATGGCAAACTGATAATCGAAGCCTTGCAACATAAATCAGCGTCCAGCCAGGGAGTGATTATTTGCCATCCTCATCCTCTGATGGGCGGATCAATGTACAATAATGTGGTCGAAGCGATTGTCCGCGCGTTTGCCGCGATAGATTTAACTACTCTAAGATTTAATTTTAGAGGCGTGGGAGCGAGCACTGGCAGTTACGATGAAGGCCGAGGTGAGACTCAAGATATTATTTCAGTATATGAATATCTTAAGAAAGAAGGATTGTCGCAAATATATTTTGCCGGCTATTCATTTGGGGCTTGGGTAGGAGCAAAATTGCTGGAAGAAAAAGAAAATATATTTTCTCATACAACGTTAATTTCGCCGCCTGATAATCATTATGCCTTTAATATCAATAATTTAAAGAATGTTATTGATTTAATTATTTGTGGTGATGCCGACGATTATTGCCAAATAAAAAATATTAAGAGTCAGTTAAAAGATGTGAAAACGGCAGTGGAAATAATCAGTGGCGCGGATCATTTTTATTCGGGTAAGGAGAAAGAACTAGAGAAAATCCTGCGTAAATATCTGGAAAAAGCTTAATGAAAATTATTAAAAAAATAGTTGATTTTGAAAATAAATGGTGCTAGGAAAAAAACAATGTTAAAAGCCGCAATATTGTTATGAATTAAATGAGCGGCGGTAACTGGGATATTATTAGTGCCAAGTTATTGTGATAAAAAAATTAACCGCAAGTAATTCTTTAGTGATGAAAAGAATACGTGCGGTTTTTTTATTTTCTCGTTTTAATAAGCGGGAAAAATATTTTTGAAGGGGGGATTTTTAGTTTTGGCAGAAGGAAAAGTAAAGTGGTTNNATGAGAAGAAGGGGTTTGGCTTCATCGAAACCGATGAAGGCGGAGATGTTTTTGTTCATTATAGCGCCATTCAGGGAGCTGGATTCAAGACTCTTTACGAGGGTCAGAGGCTCCGCTTTGATGTCGAACAGGGGAACAAAGGTCCCAGCGCAGCAAATGTTCAGCCGCTATAATAATTTTGATTGAAACAATTTAATTAACTGAAAATGCCCTGCGAACGCGGGGCATTTTTTATTGTTTAATCGCTTTGACGCAAAGCCTGAAATTAATCCAGGCAAAATTATTTCTCTAATTAATAATTCATAAATTATAGCGATAATATTATTAGACCTGAAAACGCTTTAATTCTTTTTTCGCGTAATAATGAGTAAGGAATAAGGCGAGAAGGTTGGCTATGGGAATCGCCATCCACGCACCGGTAATGCCAAAGTATTTAGACAATATATAAAGCAAGGGTAGCAGCACTATTATGTCGCGGATAATAAAAATAAACATAGCCAAAGTTCCTTTTCCCAATCCCATAAACATATTTATGTAAACAAGCGTAGGTGCGATAAACAGAAGAACCATAACATAAATACGTAAAGCCGGAACAGCAATTGATGTGAGAGCGGGATCTTGAGAAAACACGGCAACAATAGAATCAGCGAAAATTATAAGCATCGTAGTGGAAACAACGGCAATTGATACGGATACCTTTATGGTAACCGAGACAGATTTAGTCAGTCTTTGATATAATCTAGCTCCCTGGCTGTATCCGACAATCGGCAGAAGGCCGAAACCGATGCCGTATAAAATCATCATTACCAAACCGTTTACCCTAAAGCATATCCCCAGAGCGGCAATAGCGTTGGCGCCGTATTGGGCTAAAACATGATTATAAAAGATTAAGACTACGCTGATAATTAGATGAGAAATTATGGATGGAAATCCGGTAGAATAAATGGCGCGCATGATCGGTATATTGGGGAATAAATATTTTTTTTGAACATTATATTTTGAAGATTTCAGGCAAAGAAAATTCACGGAAAATAAAAAAGAGATAAATTGCGCGAAAAGAAAAGCTAACGCGGCGCCTTTAATCCCCATTTCCGGAAAAATCCAAAAACCAAAGATTAAAAAGGGATCAAGAACAGCGCTAATTACAGAAGAGACTAAAACAACATACATCGAAAGAAGAGGCCTGCCTTCGGCGCGAAGTAAATTATTGGACATCATAGAAAAGAGCAAAAAAGGAGAACTGAAGGAGATGGTCAGAAGATATTGTCTGCAAAGCGGTAATATATCGTTAGTGGCGCCAAATATTATAAGAATCCGCTCATCGAAAAGGAAAACAGTAATAATGATTAGTAATCCGAAGGAAAAGGATAAAAAGAATATTTGCCCGGCGGTTTGTTTGGCAGAGGCGTCTTTGCCGGCCCCAAACATTCTTGCCGAAAATGAAGCCGCTCCCACGCCCGTGCCTACGCCAATGGCCGCGAAAATCATTTGAATGGGAAAGCAAACAGTGAGAGCGGCCAAGGCTTCAGAGCTCAGGCGGGCCAGCCAGAATGAATCGATAAAATTATAAATGGACATGGCCATCATCGCGATAATTGACGGCCAACTCATTTTTAAAATAAGAGGCAGTATTGCCTCTTTACCCAAATCTATGCTTTTAAGCATTTTTAAACCGTTACTGGCAAAATGTTACTAAAAAGTGTAATTATTAAACTGTATTTGATTACATGCTGTACCATATATTTTCAAGACAATAATAGTTATGGGAAAAAATCTGATCGTGATTCTGGGAGCTACCGCGTCCGGCAAAACTGCTCTTGCCGTTCGATTGGCTCATGAACTGGGAGGAGAAATAATATCCGCGGATTCCCGCCAGGTTTATCAGGGAATGGATCTGGGCACGGGTAAAGATTTAAATCAATATGTGATTGATGGGAAAAAAATTAATTATCATTTAATAGATGTCGTAGAACCGCAAGAAGAATTTAGTCTCTTTGATTTTCAAAAAATATTTTATGAGATATTTACTGATTTACAGCAAAAAAATGTCTTACCTATTATGGTAGGCGGAACAGGTCTTTATCTGGAGGCCGTGCTGGCGTCGTACGATCTGCCTTTCGCGCCGCGCGATGAATCATTGCGAAAAAAGTTATCTGTAAAAACTAAGAAAGAGCTTCAGGAGATGCTTTTGTCTTTAAAGCCGAATGTGCATAACAAAACGGATCTGCAAGATCAGGAAAGGCTCATTAGAGCTATTGAGATAGAATTGGCCAGAAAGATCGTCTCAAACAAAAGTTATAAACCGGATATCGATGCTGTTGTGTTCGGTATCCGCTGGGAAAGACAGCTTCTGCGCCAGCGTATTACCAACAGGCTAGAGGAAAGGCTCAATCAGGGAATGGTCGAGGAAGTTAAATCATTAAATAAAAGAGGAATATCCTGGGAGCGTTTGGAAAGTTTCGGGCTGGAGTATCGTTTTATCTCAATGTATCTGCAAGGTAAAATTAGTTATGAGGAAATGAAGGAAGATCTTAATGCAGGAATTCATCAGTTCTCCAAAAGGCAGGAAACCTGGTTTCGCCGGATGGAAAAGAAAAACATTACCATTAACTGGATAAACGGCGATGACTACGATACTTTGAAAGAGTTCGCTGTTAAAAGCTTAAATGAATAAACCATCTCTTATTTCCGATTACCTGAAATTATATGCCGCGGATAAAAAATGGCAACTTACCAGAGCCGATAAAGACGATTTTTCTTCTGCGGTTGTAATACCGGTTTACGCCGAAAAAGAATCGATATTTTCAATATTAAGCTCAATAGCCCATAATCCCGCTTCCTTTTTGCGCGACTCGCTGGTGATTTGCGTCCTTAATAACAAAATGTCTTCACCTGCTGAAGATAAAAATAATAATCTGCAAACAAAAAATATTATTGACTCGATAATAAGAAAAAAGTCACTGGATGAATTTAAGCCGGAAAATAATATTTACGATAATTTACAAGAAATAGCTGATTCAGAAATTAAACTCGCTTATATCGATGCCTGCTCAGCCGGCTATGAGCTGCCGGATAATACAGGTGGTGTGGGATTGGCCAGAAAAATCGGTATGGATGCGGCGCTTCGTATGTGGCAAAAAGAATCTTTAAACAATAAATTAATATTAAGCCTCGATGCCGATACTTTAGTTCAGGATAATTATTTATCATCAATAAAAGATTATTTTACAAAAAAAGTAAGAACAGCAATTGTGAGATATGAGCATCAAATGCCGGAAAATGAAGAAGAAAAAGCGGCGATATTATCCTACGAAATATTTTTGCGTTATTGGGTCTTAGCTCTACGCTACGCTCAGTCTCCTTACGCCTATCACTCAATTGGTTCTACGATTGTTACCACGGCTCAGGCTTATCTGGAAGTAAGAGGAATGAATAAGAAGCAGGCGGGAGAAGATTTTTATTTTTTAGGAAAACTCGCGAAAATCGGGAAAATTAATTATCTGCAGCAAACATGTGTTTATCCTTCGGCGCGCGCCTCAAGGCGTGTCCCTTTCGGTACGGGTAAGAGCATCCAAAATTTTTTGTCCAAGGAGTCTCAGGACTACGTAACGTATGACGCGGATGTATTTTTCATTCTTGCGCGCTTCATTGATCTTGTAAAAAGGAACATAAAATCACCATCCTCTGATATTTTGGTAAAAGCAAACGAGATAGATCCGTTACTAAAAATATTTCTTGAAAATTATAATTATGAGTCATTCTGGTCAAAATTATCGAATAGAACGAAGGATGAAAAAGTTCGATTAAAACAGTTTCACCATTGGTTTGACGCTTTTAAGACATTGAAATTAATAAATTATTTAACAAGGCAACGATTTCCGCAGGTCAATATATTTAACGCGTTACAAAAATTATCTACCATGGCGCAAATTGAGAAGATGAATATTTATTTATCAGATAACATACCGGTACTCGATCAGCAGCTGGCAATCCTGCGGAAATTGAGACAAATAACATAAAAATAATGGGTATATATAGCGGATAATCTTCTTGACGGATATACGTTTTGCGTATAATTTGATCAATAAAACAGCATAATTATTGCGGGAGGTAATTAATGAGAGGGAAAATTTATTTTGCTTTAATCGCGTTGCTATTAATAATTGTTTTTACGGCAGGCTGCAAAAAAGATAGTGACGTTAGAGAGACCCCCGCTACTGAACCAACAGACCAGTCACAATCAATAAGAGATAAAATTGTTTTTGATACAGAAAATAAGTTACCACCCGATATAGCCGTAAGCGTGGACGGCAAAGTATTGAAAAAAGCGCAGCTGGAAAAACAAATTAATGATGTTTTAAAAACATATAAAGATCAGATTCCTAAAGATAAAATTAAAGAAGCCCGCGTAAGCATAAAAACGCAGATAGTTGATAATTTTATAATTAGAACAGTTTTGGATAATGAAATAGAAAAGAGAAAAATAACGGCAGAAGACAAAGAAGTACAGGAAGTGGTGGATAATATAAAAGCGAATATTGAACCGGGCCAGAACTTTGAAGAATTTCTAAAGGCAAATAAGATGAATTTGGAAGAACTGAAAAAGAATATTGCCTCGGATATCAAGATTAAAAAAATGATTACGCTTGAACTTAAAGGGAAAGAAAAGCCGACCCGCGGAGAAATTAGAAAATTCTATAATGAAAATAAGGAAAGATTTACTATCCCGGAAAGTGTTCATTTAAGGCATATTCTGATAGCCATAAATGAGAAGGATGATGATAAAGTAAAAGCGGAAAAGAAGGAAAAGATTGAAAATATTCGCCAGCAAATTCTGGATGGAGCTGATTTCGCGGACGTTGCCAAAAAGAATTCTGATTGTCCCACTAAAGAAAGCGGCGGAGATTTGGGAAGCATTACCAGAGGTCAGACGGTAAAACCGTTCGAAGACGCGGCTTTCTCCCAGAAAATTAAAGTACTTGGCCCGGTTGTCTCGACAGAATACGGTTATCACATAATTGAAGTGCTTGAGCGCAATCCGGAAAAGATAGTATCTTTAGATGACGTGAGAGAAAAAATATCGGAATATCTTGAACAGCAAAAGCAATCTGATGCCTTCGCGTCCCTGATGAATAGATTAAGAAGTAAAGCTCATATACAGGTTAATTAATTATTCGTTCTTAAAATTAAGTAAGATAATAATTGTTATTTAAAACTGTGTTCATCATCAGGGAAAGATGATTTTTTTACTTCCGCGATATAAGTCTTTACCGCATTTTTAATATCAGCGCTGAGATTGGCGTATTTTTTGACGAATTTTGGAGTCATTTTTTCATACATGCCCAGCATATCGTTTACTACCAGTACCTGCCCATCGCAGTGAACACCGGCGCCGATACCGATAGTGGGAATAGAAATAGCGCTGGTAATATCCTGGGCCAGTTTTTCCGGAACACATTCCAGAACAAGAGAAAACGCTCCTGCATCTTCGAGAATTTTGGCGTCAGACATAATTTTTTGCGCCGCGTCTTCTTTCTTGCCCTGCACTTTATAGCCGCCCATTTGATGAATTGATTGTGGTGTCAGGCCAAGATGTGCCATAACGGGAATGCCGGAAGATGTTATTTTATAGACCGCCTCTGATTGTTCCTTGCCTCCTTCAAGTTTTACGGCCTGCGCGCCGGCCTCCTGGAGAAACCTTCCGGCGTTGGCTAAAGCGTCTTGCGGTGAAACCTGATAAGACATGAAAGGCATATCCGCCACGATCAGCGCTTTTTGAGCGCCGCGGACAACGGCTTTGGTGTGATGCAGCATGTCCGCCATAGTGACGGGGAGCGTGTTTTCGTAGCCTAAAACAACATTACCTAGTGAATCGCCGACCAGTATAATATCGATATCAGCCTCGTCAATAAGGGATGCCATACCAAAATCATAAGCGGTCAGCATGGCAATTTTTTCTCCATTTTCCTTCATTTTCTTTATATCCAGAATTGTTTTACGGCTGATTACATTTTGCGTGCTCATTTCTTAACTCCTTTCAAAATATCTGTTATTAAGTTAACGCGGCTGGGACCAATAGCGCCTTTTTGTCTGGCCAGTTTTGTTGTGATCATTCCCAGGGCGGAATATAATGGGGCAAATAGGGGTGCGTTAGTTTGAATTGTTTCCATGTGTTTTTTAATTGTTCCCATATCTCCCCGCGCAATCGGGCCGGTAAGCGCGTGGACAGGACCGGAACGTTGAATATTTTTCAGTGTACCGTAAACCAGTGGAAGATAAGCTTGTCTTGTCTGCTTTTCTTTGATGCCGGTTGCCTGATAAAGTGATTCAACGGCATAAAGAAGAGCAACCAGGTAATTGGAGGCAAAACAAGCGGCGGCATGATAAAGCGGTTTTTGCTTATCGGAAATGAACAGAGGTATGCCCTTCAGATCGGCGACAATATTTTTTGCCATGGATCTGGCTTTACCGTTCGCGGTGATGCCGAAATAACTTTGCTCAATATTGGCCATGGCGTTTTCAATGGAAGAAAAGCTTTGCAAAGGGTGAATGCTGCCGACAAAAGCGCCTGATACAGCGGCTGTGTCCAGAAGATTGAGCCCACCGGCACCGCTCATATGAAAAACAAATTTACCTTTTATATCAGGCAAAGCAGAAATTTCCCGGCAGGCGGAAGATATGGCATCATCAGGAGTTGTAATGATCAGGCAGTCTGCCCGACCGGCCTTGTCCAGGGATTTTTTAAAAGCATCAGCCTTAATATATTTTGCCGCTCTTTTTAATGACGCGGGTGATTTATCACAGACACAGATGATGTTATTGCCGGCTTTTTTTAACAAAACGCCGATAGCTGTTCCCACCATGCCCGCGCCGATAATAGCAAAGCTACATTTTGTTTTTCTATGAAACTTCTGTTTTACAGGCATATGTTCCTCAAATTAAAAAGGCCTTCCGCGAAAGAAAGACCTGAATGTTTGACTTTAAATTAGAACACCGTCTCAGTCAAGATTAGGGATCCAAGCGGTTGTAATTTCAATAACATATAAGAGGGATCGGGTCAAACATTTTAATATATAAACAAACTTGTAATTGCTACCGCAGTTGGCTATAAAGCTAATTAAACATGAAAAAGATAGATTTGATGATATTTGATTTAGACGGGACGCTTGTTTCCAGCGGAACTGACCTTGTGGTGGCTGTTAATTACACGCTCAAAGAATTGGGTTTGCCGCCCAGGATGGAAAAGGAAATCATCGGCTTTGTTGGCGATGGTGTAAGGAGGCTAATTGAGAGATCATTGGGTGATCTGCGGGAAAGATTAGTCGATAATGCCTTGAAAATATTCACTGATTATTACAGCGAGCATCTTCTGGATAACACAAATTTCTATCCTGACGTGACGGATGTATTGACGAATTTCGCGGACAAAACAAAAATTATTCTAACAAACAAACGGCATGAATTCACTTTAAAAATAGCCAGAGCGCTGAATCTGGAAAAACATTTTCATGAAATAATCGGCGCGGATTCCATGCCTTATCAAAAACCAGATGGGCGCTTAATTAATTATTTGCTCCAGAAATATCACGCGGAAAAGGATAAAACAGTAATGATTGGCGACGGCATTAATGATATTTATGTGGCAAAAAATGCCGGTATTATCAGCGCGGCATATTTAAATGGATTGGGGTTAAAAAATGATTTGCTTGCCGCGGAAGCTGACTATTATTGTGAAAGTCTCCTGGAATTGAATTCGCTATTTATATGATTAGTAAAGTTAAAAAAACAATACAAAAATATAATCTGCTGTCCCAAGATGATAAAGTGGTGGTAGCTTTATCCGGAGGGCCGGATTCTGTCGCTCTGCTTGACTTTCTGGTAAAAATCGCTCCAAAGATGAATTTAAGCCTTTTTGTCGCCCATTATAATCATAAATTACGCGGCAATGAATCGGAAAAAGATGAAGCTTTCTGCCGGAAGTTGTCTGAAAATTATAAGTTAACTTTTTTACACGGACGAATGGACATTACAAAAAGACAAAAAGGTGAATCACCTGAAGATTTTTACCGGCGTCAAAGATACGCGTTTTTGAATAAGGTGGCAAAAGAAAATAACGCGCAGAAGATCGCTTTGGGGCACAATTTGCAGGATCAGGCCCATACTGTTTTACTGCGCCTTATGCGAGGCAGTTCACTAGAAGGATTAAAAGGGATAGAGCCAATTCGTGAAAACAAGTATGTTCGACCGTTAATCGAAGTTTCGCGCCGGGAAATCATCGAATATTTATCGAAAAATAATATTTCCTATCGAAAGGACAGTTCCAATAAAGATGAAAAGTATTTGCGAAACAAAATTCGCGCGCGTTTGATTCCTTTACTGAAAAAAGAATTTAACCCCAAAATTGAAGAGGATTTGGCGCAAACCGCGAAAATCCTTCGCGGCGAGGATGATTTTATAAAAACACATGTCGCCCAGGCGCTGCACTCAGATTATATAATCAAAAATGAAACCGGTGTCAGCATGAATGTCGATTATTTGCTCGGTCTGCATGCGGCTTTGCGGTCAAGGTTTTTCAAAAATGTTTTGGACGATATTATAAAGTCAAAGCAGGCGGTAACCTCAAAACACATTAGTAATGTGGAAAGTATTTTGCAAAATAAGGTTTCCGGTAAGCGAGTTTCTTTGCCTGGAAGTCTTATCGCCAGGCGTGAGTATAATATCCTTATATTCGAGAAGAAAATTCCTATTAGAAAAAAACTCATATATAAATATGAGCTTAAATTAGGTGGGCATTTTTACATCAGGGAAAGAAATGTTGATGTATTTATAAAAAAATTACGCCCAATAAATATTGATTGCAAAGCTGATGATAAAATATATATGGATTTCGGTAAATTATCCCCTCCTTTGATTTTGCGCAACAGAAGAAACGGAGATTGGATAGAGCCTATGGGCATGAAAGGACGGAAAAAAATAAAAGATTATCTAATTGATAAAAAAGTTCCGCGCGCGCTAAGAGATGAAATGATGCTGATTGCCGACGCGGATTCTGTCGTCTGGATTGAAAAGAAGTGTTTGAGCGAAAGGGTGAAAATTACCAGTAAAACAAAAAACATTTTAGAAGTCAGGATCATAGACAAAGAGGGAAATGACCGGTTGGTCACAAAGAAAGGCAGAGGGTGAACATTCAGAAAATATTTGAGATAAATTGAATATTATTATAGAGATAAATTAAACCTAAAAAAGAAGGAGAAAATATTGAACCAATCTTCAAAAAATATCGCGGTAATATTAGTTATGGTGCTTTTAGTGCTGATGGTGTGGAACATTTTTAATCAGCAGAGAGTTATTCAGAAAGATTTAATTTACAGTGAAATGCTGTCGTATTTGGAAAAGGGCGAGATTACCGAAGTCACCATCCAGGGACAAAATATAAGCGGTAAATTAATCAACGGAAATGATTTTAGAACACACGCTCCTGAAGACGATCAATTAATCGCGCAATTAAGGGAAAAGAAAGTAAAAATTACCGCAAGGCCGGCAGACGATTCTCCTTGGTATATGACGATTTTCATTTCCTGGTTTCCCTTTTTACTGCTTATCGGCGTTTGGATATTTTTTATGCGTCAGATGCAGGCCGGAGGCGGCAAGGCAATGTCTTTCGGTAAAAGCAGAGCACGGTTAATTACTGACAAATCAAAAAAGGTCACGTTCGCGGATGTTGCCGGCATTGATGAGGCCAAAGCGGAGCTTGAGGAAGTTATTGATTTCTTACGCGACCCCAAAAAATACACCAAGCTGGGCGGAAGAATTCCCAAGGGATTGCTTTTGGTGGGTCCTCCCGGCACGGGTAAAACTCTTTTAGCGCGCGCCATTGCCGGCGAGGCGGAGGTGCCTTTTTTGAGCATCAGCGGTTCTGACTTTGTGGAAATGTTTGTTGGTGTGGGAGCTTCCCGCGTAAGAGATTTATTCAGCCAGGCGAAAAAGAACGCCCCTTGTATTGTTTTTATCGACGAAATAGACGCGGTTGGCCGTCATCGCGGAGCGGGGCTTGGCGGAGGTCACGACGAGAGAGAACAGACGCTCAATCAGCTTCTTGTTGAAATGGACGGGTTTGAATCCAATGAAGGCGTAATTTTAATATCCGCTACGAACAGGCCTGATGTTCTCGATCCGGCGCTTTTGAGACCGGGAAGATTTGACCGGCAGGTTATTGTACCTCTTCCGGACGTGAAGGGTAGAGAAAAAATATTTGAAGTTCACGCCCGTCATGCACCTGTTGCCGAAGACGTTAATTATGCCGTTTTGGCGCGGGGCACGCCGGGCACTTCCGGAGCCGATATAGAAAACTTAATCAACGAAGCTGTTCTCAATACTGCGCGGGCGAACAGAGATAAAGTTACCATGAGCGATTTTGAATTTGCCAAAGACAAAATTCTTATGGGAACGGAACGTAAAAGTATGGTAATTAGTGATCAGGAGAAGCGCAACACTTCCTACCATGAAACAGGACACGCGCTGGTAGCGCGTCTCATGCCTGGGACAGATCCTGTTCATAAAGTAACCATAATTCCCCGGGGACGGGCTTTGGGTCTTACCCAGCAATTGCCGATTGACGAGAAGCACACGTATCCGCGTGAATATCTGGAAAAAAGTATTTCTATTTTGCTAGGTGGTCGAGCGGCGGAAGAACTTGTTTTAAAGGATTTTACCACCGGAGCGGGCAACGATATTGAACGGGCGACGAATCTTGCCAGAAAAATGGTGTGTGAATGGGGAATGAGCGATAAATTGGGCCCACTAAGTTACGGTAAAAAAGAAGAACAGATATTTTTGGGGCGGGAATTCGCCACGCATAAAGACTACAGCGAAGAAACGGCAAAAAATATTGATGAGGAAGTTATGGCCGTCGTCATGCGAAACTACGAAAGAGCAAAGAAGCTTCTTGGCGATCATATAGATATTTTGCATAAAATAGCCAGTGAGCTTCTAACGAAGGAAGTGCTGAACGGTACGGAAATAGATGCGCTGATTGGCGACGCCCTGCCGCAGAGCGATACGGCCGGTGTTTAATATCTTTCTTGATGAATCCTATAAAAGAATATTGAAAAGCTCCGTTTATATTATTCTGTCAGGTGTATTATCGTGAGGATAATTGATATAAAAAGTTTGTCCGAAGTTGTGGATGTTTTTAAAAAAATCGGCGTTGATCCTTACGGTATCGAAGCGATGAAAAATAAGGCGGCCAATATAAATATCATCCTGGATAAACAACCATGTAAAGTTGCCAATATCATCAAGCAGGAGATGCTTTCCATTGGCGGAGACGCGGCAGTAGCTCGCGGCAGCGTGGCATGCTCCGTAGAATCAACTGACATTTTAATTATGGGAACCAGAAAGCAGATTTTAGCGCTTTCGGGTAAAATCAAAAAGCAGCCGTTTGGATTAAGTAAAATATCCAGTGATTTGCGTGAGCTTATAAATAATTTAAATAAAGAAGATTATGTTATTCAAACTTCGCGACGGAAAATCAAGTTAGGAAATAAAACTTTGATTATGGGTATTCTTAATGTTACCCCGGATTCTTTTTCGGACGGAGGATTATTTTACGATCAAAAAAAAGCGGTTGAAAGGGGCTTCCAGATAGTGGAAGAGGGCGCGGATATTATCGACATTGGAGGAGAATCAACAAGACCTGGTTCC
>DHGA01000012.1:0-1995 GCA_002402545.1 Syntrophaceae bacterium UBA4810 | reverse complement strand
GCCGGAGCTGAAATAATCAATGATATCAGCGCTTTAAATTTGGACAAGAATATGGCGAAAATCGCTGCGGACACAGGGACCGGTCTTATTTTAATGCATATGAGGGGAACACCGAAAAACATGCAAAAAGGCGATTTGCTTTACCGTGACTTGATGGGAGAAATAATCATCCATCTGCAAAAAGCAATCGACAAGGCAAAAAACGCCGGTGTTAAAAAAGAAAGCATAGTTGTTGATCCCGGAGTCGGTTTTGGGAAAACTCCGGAAGATAATTATAAAATAATAAAATATTTACGCGAATTAAAAACGTTGGGTATGCCGGTAATGATCGGGACATCGCGTAAATCTTTTATCGGTAAACTGACAGGTGGAAAACCGGAAGAAAGGCAGGAAGGCACAGCGGCTTCGGTTACAGCTTCTATTTTAAACGGCTGTAATATTATCAGGGTACATGATGTGGCGGCAATGAAAAAAGTTGCTGCTGTGGCGGACGCTGTTTTGCGGGCTTAAGAGGTGTTAATGATTCACGGTGTAGGCATAGATTTGGTGGAAAATGATCGAATAGAAAATATTATTTGCAAGTGGGGGGATAAATTTCTGGAAAGAGTGTTTTCTGATAACGAAGTTGCTTATTGCGCGAAGCACACGCAGTCTTCTCTCCACTATGCGGCGCGGTTCGCGGCGAAAGAATCTTTTTTAAAAGCTCTCGGTATAGGGCTGGGAATGGGCGTAAAATTAAAAGAAATTGAAGTTACCCGAAACAATGATGGACAACCGTTAATTATTGCCCATGGTGAAGCGCTTAATCAGATCAAGAAAAATAAAATAAAAAAGATAAATTTGAGCTTAACGCATACAAAGAAATATGCCGCCGCCTTTCTTGTAATGGAAAAAGAATAATATTATCTTAATAAACACAATTATATGAAAAGGAAAATCCGGCAGATTGAGTTATTATCATCAAGCGTTCAGCAAACGATAGATATCGCATATCTGATAGGCAAGAGATTAAAAAGAGGCGATATTCTTGCCCTGTCCGGAGACCTTGGTTCGGGAAAAACCTGTTTTGCCGGCGGTTTGGCTAAAGGACTGGGGATAAGCGAAGAATACAGAATTACCAGCCCCACGTTCACTTTAATAAATGAATATCAAGGCAGGTGCAATCTTTATCATTTTGATGTATACCGTTTAAACGGATGTAAGGAATTTGAGGAATTAGGATATGAAGAATATTTTTCCGCCAATGGAGTTGTTGCTATAGAGTGGGCGGAAAAAATTGAAAGTATCCTTCCCGAAAATATTATTTCGATAAAGTTTGATTATGTTGATGAAAATATCAGAAAAATAATTATAAAAGGCTTGAAAGGTAAGCTTGAGGAAATTGCTCAGGATTTGAATACGGAGGTTGTTTAGAATGGGTTTGGTGGTTCAGAAATTCGGTGGAACATCGGTTGCAAACATTGAAAAAATCAAGAACGTTGCCCAAAAAGCGATAAAAGAAAAAAAAGCGGGCAATGACGTAGTTGTCGTTCTTTCGGCAATGGCGGGTGAAACCGATAGATTGATTAATTTAGCTAATTCCGCCGCGGATATTCCAGATGGAAGAGAGTACGATTCACTGATTTCAACCGGCGAGCAGGTAACAATAACACTGTTGGCGATTGTTTTAAATTCAATGGGTTATAGCGCGAAGTCATTTTTGGGGTTTCAAGTTCAGGTGCTAACTGATAATGCCCATAAAAAAGCGCGCATAAAAAATATAGACGCGAAATCCATCAGCAGCGAACTTAAAAAAGGAACAATAGTCGTAGTCGCCGGATTTCAGGGAGTGGATGAAGAAAATAACATCACCACTCTGGGGCGCGGCGGGTCGGATACAAGCGCGGTGGCGTTAGCCGCGGCGTTAAAGGCCGACCAGTGCGATATATATACAGACGTGGATGGTGTCTACACCACAGATCCAAACGTGTGCAATAAAGCGCGGAGATTGGATAA
>DHGA01000098.1:157-46598 GCA_002402545.1 Syntrophaceae bacterium UBA4810 | reverse complement strand
ATTCCTGTTCCCGGGCCTTCAGCTGTTATTACCGCGCTGAGCGTTTCCGGATTTATCGCTGATTGTTTTGTTTTTTGCGGATTTCTTCCGGCGCGTCAAAATGATAGGAAAAAATATCTGCAAGAGTTAAAAAGCGAAGAAAGAACAATAGTATTTTATGAATCGCCGATTAGGATTATGGCCAGCTTAAATGACTTGCGTGATATTCTGGGTAACCGCGAAATTGTATTAGCCAGGGAATTAACTAAAAAGTTTGAGGAAATTAGAAGAGGTTATATTTCCGCAATCATTGATGAATTAACGGATAGAAAAATTAAAGGGGAAATAACAATCATTATCAAGGGAGAAAAAATTAAAGCCACAGCCCTGTCAGATGAAGAAATAAAACAAAAAATTGCAGAAATCAAACAAAATAGTGACGTGTCTTTGCGTGACGCCGTAGCCGAAGTCGCGAGAAATACCGGCGTATCCAAAAAGAGAGTTTATGAAATAGGCATCAAATTGGATAAAGAAAAGAGTAATTAAAAAAGTGCGGGAAATTATTCCCGCACTTTTTTTGATTTTAAGCCTTCAGTGTATTTAATTTAGAAAGTGTTGTTTCCGCTTCGGCAATTACGCGATCAATAAGTTCTTTTGTGGTCGGAATATCGGTAATGCCGCCGCAGCATTGTCCCGCGAATAAAATTCCTTTTTCCACATCTCCTTCATTGAGCGCTTTGAGATGTTTCATGTTACCCACGGCCTGGCGCGCCAATACCCAAAGAGGATGTCCTTCTTCAGCGCGCAGCATTTCAATAGTCGCGCCCAAGAACTTGGCAAACGAAAGATTCATCAGTTTCTTGACGAGTAATGCGCCCTGAAAAGCTTCAATAATAGGAAAGCTTCTTTTCATCATCGCTTCCGCTTCTTTTGTCTTCAAAACGCGTCCATTCATACCGTCAAACACGTGGCTGTATAGGGTATCCTGTTCAGACGCATCGATGCATAGTTTTTTGAAATTATCGTGAACCATGCTTTCCTTTACAACCATAAACCTGCTACCCATCGAAATGCCATCCGCGCCTAGTGCCAGTGCGGCCGCCAGTCCTCGTCCGTCATAAAAACCGCCGGCCGCAATCAATGGAACTTTAACCATACTGGCGACAAGAGGTATCAAAACCATCGATGTGGCCGCGGCGCCATGTGCCGCTGCTTCATGACCTGTTATTACCAGCGCGTCACAGCCTAGTTGCACGGCTTTGGCCGCGTGCTTGGCAACGGCAATAGTGCCGACAACCTTACCGCCGTAGGCGTGCACATCGTTGACAAACCAGGGCTTGCCAAGAGAATAGTTAATTATAGGAACTTTTTCTTCGATAGCCACGGCAATGTTTTCTTTCGCCCCGGGACCTATAAGAATCTGATTAATACCAAAGGGTTTATCCGTCAAATCACGAACTTGTTTTATATTTTCCCGTGTTTCTTTAGGATTGCATCTGGCAATGGCCAGAATTCCCAAACCTCCCGCGTTGCATACCGCGGAAACCAGCTTAGGCTCGGTTATCCAGTTCATCCCGGCAAGCATAATCGGGTGCCGGATACCAAATAATTCAGTCATTCTTGTTTTTAACATATTTTACTCCTAAAAATTTTGTTTCTTTCATGTCGATACATAAGGCAAGAATGAACGGAAGTCAAAAGTTTTTATTTTTATGCCTATAATAACTGATAGTTGTTGATTATTTTCAGATTAAACCAGGTTTTCAATGAGTAAACTATTTATGGGGATTTTTTTTATCCGCTTTCTCATCAAATTGGGCGAGAAGTTCTTGCAGGTTCATGTCGTGTTCTTCGAGAATCAAATAACGCTGCTCTTCCTCGTCGGAGGCAGTCAATTTCAAAGAACCGTTTGATTTGGAGGCATCCTCTATTGTGGACATATAGATGACATCCTGTATCGCATTCGGGTCGATAAGGGAAGAAACATAATCTTTTTCTTTTGAAGAGTCCGCCGCCATGCTGAAACTTTTATGGGGATGAACAAATGATGAAAGCCGGTTACTTAAAAAATCTTTCTCGTATTGCTTCATCGTGAACATGCCCTCATTTTTGCTTGTAACCATAATATTTTCCAGTTGGGTCAGTTTGTTTTCGCGAATAGTGCTTTGCACGGATGGTGTCGCGCGAAGAATAGAGAGAACGGGCACACGAAAATCTAAAGTTTTTATATAAGTTAACTGCTGTACAATCAGCCAGGAAATAGTGGAGGCAAACTGATAACGGATAACATCCTGGTTATCGCCGGTAGCGCAATTGTTTATGCGGTAAGCCGCGTCTTCCGCGTCTGACGCGTGCAACGTGGCGAAAACAAGATGCCCCGATTCTGCGGCGTTGAGAGTCAGGCGGATTGTTTCCGGCTCTCTTAATTCCCCCACAAAAATAACATCAGGATTTTCCCTTAAAACATCAAGAAGACCCTGGTCAAAGGAGGGAACATGGATGCCAACTTCGCGCTGTTCAATAAAAGCTTTTTTAGGTTTAAAACGATATTCAATCGGGTCTTCGATAGTGATGATATGCGCCGGCCTTGTTCTGTTAATTTCTTCAATAATCGCGGCAATCGTGGTTGATTTACCAGAACCTGTGCTGCCGCAAACTAAAACCAGACCGGATTGAAGTTTGGTAATTTGGCTTAATGAGGGGTGGAGATTTAAAGAGGTAAGATCAGGTATGGTTTCCGGAAGAAGCCGAATAGCCATACTTAAGCCTCTGGTAGTATAGAAAGTGTTTACTCGGGCACGCACCTGATTAAAAGAAAGAGAAAAATCAACGGACCATCTTTTGCGCAGAGTTTGTAGTTGGCGGTCGCTTAGCATCTCTTTAACCATCGCGTCTATTTCTGTGTGTGACCATTTAATATTTTTGTCGAAATGAATCATTCCGTCTTTGCGGAAAATGAGAGGAAAACCGCCGGTAATATGAAGATCAGACAAGCGTTGCTTAATGGCGGCAAGGATTAAATCTTTAAAACGTTGGTTCATCGCTAAACCAGAATGTTGAGTTTATTTATCATTAACATTATGAATTCACTGATATCTTTAAATATATATGAAAATAGACATATAGTGTCAAGATAATTAAGCAATTGAATTTCTTTAATCTATTGTTGGATCTTATTGGCAAATACTCTTGTAATAAGATGATAAACTTACTTTTTTCTTGACTTTTTCCGCATATTTGCACTATATGCGCCATACATGAGGTTAAAATGTGTAGTGCTAATAAGATGATTTTTAAGCAGGCAGCTTTTTTGTACTTTTTTAGCTTTAACAGCTCAATGGTCTGCCTGAAAATGTCATGACCGGTTTTGAAGGAAAATAAACCGTGGGCAGATCAACATCAGCCCACGGTTTTTTTTTGTCGTAGTTTTATTAAAACCTAAAAGGAGGGGGAAATGAAAAAAAGTATCACTATTATCTACGCATTAGCAGTTGTTGTGTTTTTGTTTTGCGGAACGGTTTACGCGCAAACCAAAACGATTAAAGTAGGTACGGCGATAAATCTGACGGGGCCTGCATCAACTTGGGGGCAGTTCCACGAAAAAGGGCAGCGTGATTATTTTCGTTATGTAAACGAAGTAAAGGGGGGTGTCTTTGGTCACAAAGTAGAAATGATCACCGTCGATACGGCTTACAAAGTGCCCGAAGCGGTGGCCGCGGTACAGAAATTTGCTCTGCAGGATAAAGTGGACATGATTGCCACCTGGAGCGCGGGAGAAGGTCTGGCGGCAAAGCCGATTGTTCAGAGATACAAAATCCCAACGATCAACTATTCAACGAGTTGGGAAATTTTAGGCAAGCCCATTGACTATATGTATTTGCCTTTCGGCAGCTACAAAATGGACTGCCATGCGGTTCTGGAATATATCAAGGCGATACATAAAGGCAAGGACGCGCCCAAAGTCGGCCTTTTAACTTACAATAACGCTTACGGCCGCTCCATTCACGAACCAAGTAAGGAATACGCGACGCAATTAGGAATTAATATTGTCGCTATCGAAGAATTTCCGCCGAAAATTGTTGATCTCAACACGGAACTTTTGAGATTGCAAAAAGCCGGCGCGGAATATGTTTTCATGCAGATGCTTCCTTCGGCCATTATTACCGCCTTTAAAAGCGCGGATCGCATCAAATACAAACCAAAATTTTTGGGGACCTGGACTTCCACGGATCCTGATTTTTTCAAAATGGGAAAAGGGCTGATTCGCGACAGGCTGGTAATTCAGTTCCCGGGCGGCCTACCTCAGGATAAATCAGAAGGCGTTAAAATAATGGATGAGCTGATTAAAAAATATAAGACAGTGAAAAGTTTTGACGCTTCTTACTGGGAAGGTGTTGTCGTCGGGATGATAATGGAAAGGGCTTTTATCCGCGCTTATGAGCAGAGTAAAGAGATTAATCCCGCAACAATTAACGCGGCTTTGGAATCGTTCAATAACGAGGATTTTGGCGGTCTGGTACCTAAGATCACTTATACTCCCGATGACCATGGAGCGTCTTTCACCGCGCGCATGGTGAAAGTCAAAGAAAACGGCACATATCAGCCTTTGACCAATTTTTATGTACCTGGAAAAGATAAGATTCAATTGCTGAAAAAATAAGTTAAGTTAATAAATGAATATAATTGATTAAAGGTATTTATGAAAGCTTACCGGGGTAGGCCATCAATAATGATCAACAAGCCGGCGGATTTGAAAAAAGCTGAGCTGGAAATAAAAAATCTTCATCTTAGCTTTGGCGGAGTCACGGCGATAAAGAATGTTGATCTGAAAGTTCATACCGGTGAATTGATGGCGCTTATCGGTCCGAACGGGGCGGGTAAAACCAGTCTGCTTAATTGCATAACCGGGTTTTACCGCCCCCAAAGCGGTCAAATCGTATTTAATGGCCGTGATATAACCGATTTACACACGCATCGGCTCGTAGAAGTTGGTATCGGCAGAACTTTTCAAAACATCGAACTTTTTCCCGGTATGACTGTGTTGGCCAATATGACACTGGCCAGGCACATTCATTGTCATTATAATTTTATTTCTTCCTGGCTTTATGCTGCAAATGTAAAAAAAGAAGAAATCCGTCATAGGCAGATTTTAGAAGAGATCATTGATTTTCTGGAAATGCAATCAATACGAAAGCAAACTGTGGGTTCGTTACCCTACGGGATGATGAAAAGAGTGGAGCTGGGAAGGGCTCTGGCGCTGGAACCAAGGCTTCTTATATTGGATGAACCTTTTGCCGGGATGAACCTGGAAGAAAAGGAAGATATGGTGCGTTTTCTTCTGGAATTAAATCAGCGCTGGGGCATGACCATGATTTTGGTTGAACATGATATGTCGATCGTCATGAATATTGCCCAACGTATCATGGTATTGAATTTTGGTGAAAAAATAGGCGAAGGCGACGCACAGGAAATCAGCATGAACCCGGAAGTTATAAAGGCGTATTTAGGTGAATCCGAAACCATAGAATAAAAACAGGCTCGATTAATTTGGATATTAACAATATTATTTCAGAAAGTTACAATTTAACCATACCTCAAATCCTGGCTAAAAACGCTGAAAAATACGGTAAGGAAAAGGCGGCGATTCGGGAAAAGGCGTACGGAATTTGGCAAAGGTATAGCTGGGCGGACTATTATCGTTACGTTCAAAAGACTGCGGGCGGTTTTTCCTCATTGAATCTTCAGCGCGGCCAGAGTGTTTGTCTTATCGTGGAAAATCACGCCGAATGGCTTTTTTGCGAAATCGCGGCGCATTGTTTGGGCGCGACAACGCTGAATTTGTTTACCTCTTCAGTCGCCGAGGAATTGTGCGTCTCAATTCAGCGCGTTAATTGCGCTGTTGTTGTTGTCCAGGATCAGGAGCAGGTAGATAAATTATTGGAAGTAAAAGATAAGTTGCCGCAAGTATTAAAGGTTGTTTATATTGATCCAACCGGCATGACTTCTTATGAAAATGACGATTGGTTAACGAGTTACGCCGGGCTTTTGGAAATCTCAGAAGATTTTTTAAAAAATAATCCCGGTTATCTTGAAGCACAGATCGCTAAAGGGCGCGCGGATGATATAGCGGTGATGATACAAACTTCAGGCACAACGGGCATTCCGAAATTAGCAATGTTATCGCACCGGAATTTCACTCAAATGGCAGCCCAGTGGATTGTCTCGGAAAATATTAAACCTGAAGAAAATTGGCTTTCCATGTCGCCGCCCGCGTGGATTGTGGATCAGATGTGGGCGATGGGGGTCGCTTTAGTCGGGGCAATGACCATGAATTTTCCGGAAACTCCGGAGACGATCAAAGAAGATTTTCGAGATATCGGTCCCGCAATGCTAATCACGGCTTCACGATTCTGGGAAGATTTGGCATCCAGCATCAGAGTAAAAATATCTGATTCCGGATGGCTTAAAAAAAGACTTTTTATTTTGGGGGATATTGTAGGGAAAAAAGTTGTAAATAGAGAAACTAAAAAAATAAAAATTTCCTTATTATTAAATATATTACATAAGATTTCAAATATTTTGGTTTATCGGCCACTTCTGGACAGAATCGGCTGTTCCAGATTCAAAAGCGCCTTCACCGGAGGCCATCCGATCAGTCCGGATGTAATATTATTTTTCCGCGCGATCGGATTAAATTTAAAACAATGCTATGGACTGACGGAAGCAGGGGGGATATTTCAGGTTCAGCCGGATAAAGAAGTAAAGCTCGAAACGGTAGGAACGCCTCTTCCTTTAACTGAAGTTAAGATTGCCGAAGACCAGGAGGTGCTTGTTAAGTCAGAAGCCAATTTTCCCGGCTATCATAATGATTACCAGGCGACACAAAACGCTTTTGATGATGGCTGGCTTAAAACCGGTGATGCCGGTTACATTGATAACGACGGACATCTGCTGATTATCGGACGAAAAGAAGATATTATCCGCAACAAAAGCGGCGACGCCTTTTCTCCTGATTTTATTGAAACCCGCTTAAAGTTCAGTCCGTATATCAAAGAAGCGGTGATTTTCGGGGAAGGGCGGCCTTTTATCACCGCTATGATTAACATCGACATGGGGAATGTCGGTAATTGGGCTGAGGAGCGCATGATTCCTTACACTACCTATATGGATCTTTCCCAGCAAAAGTCTGTGGAAGAACTGATATTGAAAGAAGTGCGCAAGGTTAATGAGCAGCTTCCCGATGTCATGAAGCTAAAGAAGTTTGTTTTGCTCTATAAACTTCTGGATGCTGATGAAGAAGAACTTACCAGAACAGGAAAAGTGCGCCGGCGTTTTGTGTATGGGCTGTATATAAAAATTATCGAAGCAATGTACGGCAGTGAAAATAGCGTGAGCGTCATCGGAAAAGTTAAATACCGTGACGGACGAATCGGTGAAATTGAAACAACTGTTAATGTAATTAACGTGGATTAAAAAGGAAGCAGTTATGGATTTCTTTCTGCAATTACTGGTAAACGGCGTGTGCGTGGGTTTGCTCTACGGCATTTCCGCCATGGGTTTTGTAATGATTTTTAAATCATCCAGTGTTTTAAATTTCGCGCATGGCGAACTTCTGGCATTGGGCGCGTTTTTCTTTCTGGCGCTGATAACCTGGGCGAAGCTGCCGATTATCGTGGCTTTCATTCTGACACTTGTTGGCTGTTTTATACTTGGTTTTTTAATCGAAAAATTCTTTTTACGGCCTTTAATCGGCGAAAAACTGATTTTTGTTATTATGCTTACCGTCGGTCTGGCCGCAATGTTCAAAGGTTTCATTCTTTTGATCTGGGGTGGAAATCTCCATACTTATCCGTCTTTTTTAAGTGAATCATTGTCACTCAATTTGGGAGCAATACATATTGCTCCTGTTTACACGGCAACAATGGTTATCAGTATAATATTTTTAGTTATTTTCGGGTTGTTTTTTAAAAAATCTTCCCAGGGTATATATATGCGTTCGGTTGCTGATAATCAAAAAGCCGCTTTGTCCTTGGGGGTGCATGTGCGCAGGGTATTTGCCTTATCCTGGGCCATTGCCGCTTTGGTTGCCAGCATGAGCGGCATAGTCCTGGGTGTCATGAACGGAGTTAACGTGCATGATTTAAGTTCGATAGGGTTAAAAGTTTTTCCTGTCGTAATTTTGGGTGGGCTCGACAGTATCGGCGGAGCTATTATCGGCGGCATTATTATCGGATTATTGGAAACATTTACCGGCGGTTACTTATCACCATCATTGCGTGATGTCGTGCCTTACATTGTATTGGTATTTATTCTGCTGATTAAACCATACGGCTTATTCGGTCTTGTAGAAATTGAGAGGGTATAGAGATGAGAAAATTTTCATTTCATCCCTGCGGCAATTATCACGAAAGCTACAAGCAGGAACTAAATATATTTGAAACAGATTTTGGCAGAGCTTGTCTGTTAATTTTCCTGGCAGTATTATTCTTTGTAGTGCCTTTCGTTGCCGGTCCATACACGATGTATATTCTTAATACGATCGGTATCGCCGCGATTGCCGCGATTGGGCTCAATATTCTCATTGGTTACACCGGTCAGATTTCCCTGGGGCATGGCGCGTTTTTCGGCGTCGGCGCTTACGCTGCTGCTATTTTAGCCACACGGCTGGATATATCTTTTTTAATAGCTATTCCCGCGGCAGGCTTTATTACCGCAGGTGTCGGAATGATTTTTGGTCTTCCTTCCGGCCGCCTTAAAGGTCTTTATTTAACCATTGCGACGTTAGCGGGGCAGTTCATTATTGAATATGTGTTAATTCAATGGGAAAGCCTGACAAAAGGCACGATGGGCATCGTATTGCCGGCTCCCAAGATATTGCAATGGACGATCTCCGGCGATCGCGCTTTTTTCTTTTTGATATTTATCAGTCTCGTTTTGATGACTTTAATTGCCGTAAATATTATGCGCTCTAAATACGGCCGCGCTTTTATTGCCATCCGGGATAATGATCGCGCCGCTGAAGGCATGGGAATTCCCATATTCAAGTATAAATTACTTTCTTTTGGTATAAGCTCTTTTTACGCTGGTTTTGCCGGCGCGCTTTGGGCTTATTACATGGTCAGTATTACTACCGAACCGTTCAACCTCGGGCTTTCCGTGGAATTTATCGCTATGGTTATTATCGGCGGGATGGGAAACATTCCCGGAGCTATTTTTGGCGCGACATTTATAACATTATTGAATGAACTTCTGCGTTATTTGACCGTATTATTGATGAACATAAATTTTGTGATCAACCTGGGTTTTAATATAGCGCCGCTGAAGGAATTTGTTTTTGGCCTAGCGATAGTTTTATTCATACTTATCGAACCAAAGGGGCTGGCCGAGCTGTGGAGAATAATTCGTTCCAGCTTTAAACTCTGGCCTTTTTCATATTAGGATAAAAAATGGGTGATATACTTTTACAATTAAATAATATATCTGTTGTATATTCAGATGTTATACAGGTATTAAAAGGTGTTTCTTTATCTGTTGAAAAGGGGCACATTGTTTCACTTTTGGGCAGTAACGGTGCGGGGAAAACTACCACGCTAAAAGCAATTTCCGGCTTATTAAAACCGGAAAACGGCGAAGTTACCGATGGATCGATAATCTATAAGAATATAAATATTCAGAACCAGTCGCCGGAATATATAACACGTCAGGGCATCATCCAGGTACTGGAAGGACGCCAGCCGTTTAAATATCTAACCATTGAAGAAAATTTAAGAGTAGGAACAGCGACTCGTGCCGGTAAACCTTATAAAGAAGATTTAGATATGGTTTACCATTATTTTCCGGCACTGGTACCCCGGAGAAAATCTCTGGCAGGATATTGCAGCGGCGGAGAATTACAGATGCTCGTTATCGGGCGCGCGCTTATGGCGCATCCGGAATTATTAATGCTCGATGAGCCTTCGCTGGGTTTGGCGCCATTAGTGGTAAAGGAAATATTCCGTATTATTAAAAAAATTAACGAGGAACACGGAACAACAATAGTTTTGGTTGAACAAAACGCGCGCATGGCCCTGCAGGTAGCGCATCACGGATATGTCATGGAAAACGGTAAAATTGTGATGGAAGGTATGTCGAGCGATTTAATTAACAATCCCGACGTCAAAGAGTTTTACTTAGGCATGGCGGCTTCGGGAATAGCCAAAACATATAAAGACGTTAAATCGTATCGACGGCGCAAACGCTGGCTATGATACACGTTTGTTTTTAATCAACATCAATTAGTACCACCAACAATCTCTAATAAATCAGGTAATATGTTATGCTGATCCGTATAATATCCCGACTAAAATAATAGGAATTGGGTTGATTATTGTTTAATATTAAGCTATTAAGTTCAAAATTGCCAATTTTGCAGAGGGGTGTTATGCCGACAGCTCTGTCGGCGTTTGCAATATTATAACCGATCCATATAAACAATGTTAGCCATTGCGAAGCGTGAATGAGGGGAGACTAATGGAAAAATCCAGGGCCATGTTTGTTGGAAATTCTGACGGCATAGGGTTGGCGACAACAAAGAGGTTGCTTGCCGCCGGGTGGGATATCGTCGGCGTATCAAGAAGCGAGTCTCCAATTACGAACACAGCCTACTATCATAAGGTTGCAGACGTCAGCGAGGGCCGGTACACAGACATCATGAATGAGCTGGCGATGTTAGGCCCCTTGGATCTGTGTATCTACTTCGTGGGGATTGGCGAGCTACTGAACCCCTTGGATATGAGCGGTGAAGCACGAATCATCGACATAAATCTGACCGGAATGTTAAGAACCGCAGCAGCGGTCATTCCCCATATGGTGAGAAACGGAAGGGGTCACTTCATCGGGGTGTCGAGTTTGGCAGATGAGTTGCTTTCCTCCGAGGCCCCCTCTTATCATGCCTCCAAAGCCGGTTTTTCGAACTACCTTGGAGGGCTGAGGTTGGCCTTGAAACCTAAGGGAGTGTATGTGACGAACGTCCGGTTTGGGTTCGTTGACACAAAAATGGCGAAGGGTGATGGAAAGCCGTTTATGATGAACGTTGAGAAGGCGGTTGACCACTTAGAGCGCTGTATCAGGACGAAACCTGCTTGTTATACTGCACCGAAAATCGTGATACCGCTCATCAAGTTTCGAAAGCTAATGATGACGCTGGGTGGAAAGTGACGGTCTACCGGGAATACAATCTGGCTAACCCGTCGCTGCACTGGATCGCCGAAAAAGCCGGCTCCCAGTGAGCTTCTTGTTATCAATGGAAGGTGATTCATGAATCGTATATTCGACAAAAAAGAATCGTGGACGAATAAAAAAAGAAAAGAAGCACAGGACGAACTTCTCGTGCGTATGGTGAGATCGGGCTACAAAAAATCAACTGTATTGAAGAAAATATTAGACAAGCATCACATTAAGCCATCAGGCATTAAAACACGTGAAGATTTGGAAACTCTTCCGGTTATCACGCGCGAAAAACTGGTCGAAATGGAGATGAAAAAGCCTCCTTATGCCGGTTTGGAAAATCCCTTTGTGGCGATTGACCGGATATTTACTTCGCCAGGTCCGGTTTACGAACCGCATTTGTCCGAAACTGATTATTTGTGGGCCAGGGCTTTTTTTGCCGCGGGCATTGGGCCTAAAGATATCGCGCTAAACGCTTTTTCTTATCATATGGTAGCCGCAGGGCTTACTTTTCACAATGGCCTGCGCAAAGTCGGCGCAACTGTGGTTCCCTCCGGCACTTCTTCTTCGCAAATTCAGGTGCAGTTAATCAAAGATTTAAAAGTTACAGCTTATGTCGGCACACCAAGTTTTCTGATGTCCATTATCGATAAATCAAAGGAATTAGGCTTTGATTTCAGAAAAGATTTTCGCGTAAAAAAGGCCTGTTTTGCCGCTGAGCCTTTGCTTCCATCTTTACGTCAGACATTTGAAAAAGAATACGGCATCGATACATATCAAATGTATGGAGCAACGGAAGTAGGTGACGTGGCCTATGAATGCTCAAAGAAAAACGGCTGGCATATCTGCGAAGAAACAATTGTGGAAATTGTTGATCCGGCAACAGGTAAAAATGTCCCCGCGGGCGAACTTGGCGAAGTAGTAGTTACCCGCCTAAATGATATTTTTTTCCTGCTGCGTTTTGGAACAGGCGACTTATCACGGTTGATTACAGATAAATGTTCCTGCGGCCGCACATCATATCGTCTTGCCGGTATCGCGGGGAGGGTGGGAGACGCCGTAAAAGTCCGCGGTTTATTTTTAGCTCCCAGTCAGATCAAAATGGTTCAAAGCAAATATAATAATATCCCTTTGCAGGGAATTGTTACCAGAGACGGTTACCATGATGTTTTAAAACTCCGCGTCGAAAAGACAAATCTGGAAGTCGGAACCGCGAATTGGCAGAATAAATTTGAAAAAACATTCAGGGATATCTGCACGGTCAAAGTAGATCACTTTGAATACGTGGAGACTGGCTCAATTAATCCCGGTGAGAAATCTCTGATTGATCAGCGCCGGATGTGATTTTTTCCATTTCTTTTTTACCTATTAAATACGAATCGTAAATGGAAAATATCCATAATATAATAATAAAAAGTAAAACAAAAAAAATATAAAACTGGTTGACGGATTTCACGGCTTCTGCCGAAAGATTGATTACGTAGCTGAAACTAACATCTTCTTTTTTAAGCGAGGCCCCTCTCAAAACATCGACAGCCACGGACACAATATAATAACAGAGAATAATAATACCGATAGAAACCGATACAATTAAAAAAATACCGCGCTTATATTTTTTTAAAAAAATGTGCCCCCATCCGGGGAAGAGAAGAGCGCTAAATAAAGCGGCTTTAGTGGCCAGATTCATAATAAACGCCTGATCTTAAGAAAATCAATCCAGAATACTCACGTCTTTCATTTTTAACTGTATGTCCGAAGCGCCGTTCCAGTAATTAATGTGCGGCGTAAAAACAACATCCATATTGGCGCCGGAAATCGCGGGCAAAAAATCACCCCGGCTAAACCATATGGAATCACGCGAAATGCTTTTGCTGATGAGTTTCATTTTCAGATGATTATTGCCGACAATAGAAGCTGAAGATGCTTTAAGATTACGCGCGCAAAGCAACGGTTCCGGATTCTCGCAGCCAAAAGGCGCGAGCAAATCCATTTCGTTAATTAAATTTAAATTTATATCTGACAGTTGGCATTCCGTATCAATTATTGTTTGCGAAACTGTTTCCTGCGATTCAACGTTGTTTTCTATAATTTCATTTAAAAGACCGGAAAATTCATCAATATCATCTTCTTTTATGGAAATTCCCGCCGCGCGGTAATGCCCGCCGTAGGATAACAAAAGAGAAGCGCATTGTTTGAGGCCCTGATGAATATTGAATTCTGAAATGCTTCTTCCGGAGCCTTTGCCGATGCCGTCGCTCAAGCTGATAACAAACGCCGGCCTCCGGAAAAGATCGACAAGGCGGGAAGCGACGATGCCCACAACGCCGGGATGCCATTTGTCGGAAGCGAAAACAAGCGCGTTTAATTTTTCCCAATCAGGAGTATTGCCGATTTTATCCAGAATGTCTTTTAAAATATCTTTTTCCATAGACTGGCGGAGGCGGTTGTATTCGTCAAGTTTCGCGGCAAGAGAACGCGCCTCATCCATATTGTCCGTTAAAAGAAGCTGTACGGCATCAAGTGCCGAAGCAATGCGGCCGGCGGCATTAATCCGCGGGATTAAGCAAAAAGAAGCTTTGAAAGAATCTATTACTTGACCATCAACTCCGCTAACTTCTTTTAACGCTTTTATTCCCGGTCGTTTTCCTTCGGTAATAAGCTCCAGTCCCATTTTCGTAAAAATTCTGTTTTCATCAATAAGCGGCGCGATGTCACCTATCGTGCCCAGGGCGACAATATCAAGGTATTCTTTTAAATTAGGATAATCGTTATTTTTCCAAAAACCTTCCTTGCGTAACGCGCCGCGTAAAGCGATAAGAAAATTATAAGCGATACCGACACCCGCAAGATTTTTAAAAGGAAAACTACAATCTTCACGACTTGGATTTATCGCGGCGACAGCGCAGGGAAGGGTGGTGGATATCTCATGATGATCCAAAACTATTGTATCAATGCCCAAGTTCCTGGCGTGCGCGATCTGTTCAATATCAGAAATACCGCAATCCACGGTAAGGATAAGACTTATATTTTCCGCCTTAAATTGATCGATAATAGATTTTTTTAATCCATAGCCGTGTTCAATTCTATGAGGGATAAAAAACGAGACGTGAGGGGTCAATTCTTTTAAAAATTTAAAAAGAACCACCACTGATGTTATGCCGTCGGCATCGTAATCACCGTAAATAACTATTTTTTCATTATTATGAATAGCCTGCGACATGCGCGCCACGCCCTGCTTCATGTCTTTCATCAAAAGCGGGCTATGTAGATCGTTTAGAGAAGGGTAGAGGTAACGACGCGCGTCATCAATATCCAGCAAATTTCTATTTATTAATACTTGCGAAATGATCGGCGAGACGCCAAATTCCTTGCTTAAAGAATTTTCGACTGACTTATTGCCGTTATTATTTAATTTCCAACTGGTTGTTGGAAGCTTTTTTGATAAGGTCATTATTCCTAACTTTCATCGTTTGTCTTTATAGCAAAGTGATTACCAATAATGGTAAAATTACTAATAATTACCGGTTACTAGGCATTTATAACTCGCTAATGTAGGTGATCATACAGGTTTTATCTCATTGAGTCAATCAGGGCTTCATTCTTGCTCTTTACCTGTTTAAGTGATAGGAAAATTAAAAAAATGATCGATAAATTTTTCAGGATTAAAAGAGAACATATAGCGCCCGTCCAGTTTATCATTGAAGGCTATGAGGGAATGTCCACCGTATCAACGATGAATTCGCGGGAAGCAATCATAAAAATTTCCATCATGCCTGATTTCAGAGAAGTGATCGAAAATCTTACCGGCGAACTGAAAAATATTTATCACCTCGAAGAAATTGAAAAACCATAAATATAAATATTTTTTATGCTGATGCTTACCCATACATACCTGCTGCAAAGCTATCTTGGCGCGGCAGACGCAAAAAAACATGATCTGGATGTTTACGTTTATAACATTGTGCCGGATCTGCTGACCATTCACCCTCAAATAAGTTCACGGAAAACCCATGATATTAAAAGAACTTTGGACATTCCGCTTGAATATTCCGGCGCGGCTTATGTCATGTTCCATCTTCTTTTGGATGACTTAGCCCATTACGGGTTTATTTGTGCTGATGAGCTCAACGAATTCGATCCGGATTCACAAGGTTATTCGTATATTAAAGGCAAGCCCCTCATTAATCCGCTTTTGGAATTTTATAAAGATATAAAAAATGAAATTTCTTATAATGAGGCCGTGTATCGTTCGCATTTAATAATCGAAATGCTCTATGATCTGGCAATACTAAAGCAGATAAATTCATCCCATACAATTGATCTTCTGTCTCACGCGGTTGTCTACACAGCGAAAAATAAAATGCCGCAATTTGTCCGCACGATGAAATGGCTTTATAACATGGAAGAAGAGCAGGTAAATGCCGTGATTAAGGAAGCGTCGGTTTATCTTACAAATGAAAGAATGAGCCGCATTATGGATTTAGATGGCAGGATAAAACTATACGCCGCCAAATTCGGCGCAAAAATCAGTGAACATGATATTTACACCAGAGTTAGAAATATTTTTTTGCAGGCTAGCACTTTATTGGACAGGGATGATGATATTTTTTTAAGGCAAAGCGCCAAAATCATAAAGGAATACGGCTGGCGGCCGCTTTAGACGGCTTTTTTAACCTTACCCGAACGGATACAGCGGCTGCAAACCTTTACTTTTTTTACTGAACCGCTTTCTTTATCCACACATCGTAATTTCTGCAAATTAGGATACCATGCGACTTTTGTTTTATTATTGGCATGGCTGACATTATTGCCGATTGACGGTTTTTTACCGCAGACTTCACAAACACGTGACATTAATAAATCCTCCTGAAAAGTGCGTGGTTATTAAAACAAATGTGTTAGTTTTGCAAGTTATTTTTAATTATTTCGCATTTCCGCCGGCTGACCGGTTGTTTCCAGAACCCGCTGCCAGATATTGGCCTGAGGATCAATTTTCCGGCGGGAAACAGCGGCACTAAGGGGTAAATGAACATATTCTTCTCTCATTAAAGCGACAAGGAGACCGGTTTTACCCGCCATTGCCGCGTGCACAGCGTATTGCCCCAAAGAACTGCAATAAATACCGTCAGCTGCGTTAGCCGGGATAGAGCGGATCAGATAGCTGGGTTCGATATATTTCAGATTTATTTCCATGTTTATTTTCTGAAAATGCTCTTCTATGGCGTTTTTCAGAAATATACCGATATCCAAAAGGCGGACATTACCGGAAGAATCCTTCTCCAGAGGAGTATCCTTCTTGCGCATTATTTCCTGACCCGCTCCTTCGGCCACTAAAATAACGGCGTGTCCGCGTAGATTCATGCGTTTCTCCAATATTTTTAAAAACCCTTTTTCTCCTTGCAAATCAAACGGAACTTCAGGGATCAGGACAAAATTAACATCATTTTGCGCGAGCGCCGCATGCGCCGCAATATGCCCGGATTGCCTGCCCATTATTTTAATCAGGCCGATGCCGTTAAAGGAGCCTTTCGATTCCACATGCGCGCTTTTGATTGATTCCACCGCTTTTTCTATCGCGGTGTCAAATCCGAATGATTTTTGTATTAAATCCAGATCGTTATCTATTGTCTTGGGAATGCCGACCACGGCAATTTTAAGCTTCCTCTGAGTAATTTTATTTTTAAGAGCGTCCGCGGCGCGCATCGTGCCGTCACCGCCGATACAAAACAAAAGATTAATTTTTAATTTGACTAGGTAATCCAGCATGATATCTGCGTCCTGAGGGCCGCGCGATGTCGAAAGAATGCTTCCGCCGATACTAGTTATAGTATCAACAAATTTTGGCGTCAGTTTAATTAAATCATGACCGCATTGGGGATTTAAGCCTCTGAGACCGAACTTCGCGCCCCAAATTTCACTGACACCGTAGCGATGGAAGAGGGTAAGAGTAATAGACCTAATAACGTCATTAATACCCGGGCAAAGGCCGCCGCAAGTGACAATTAAGGCTTTAGTTTCAGCAGGCTCGAAATATATTTTTTCCCGGGGTCCGGCAAGCTCTACTGAAAGAGGGTTTCCCTGATCATCTTTCAGAGAATTATAATTTTCCAGATGAGCGTTAAAAAGCAACTTGCTTTTATCAGCAGTGAATTGAGAAATACTAATAGGTGAAGAAATTTCTCTTTTCCCTAAGCTTTCGATCGTAAAATTATTTTTTGTCATTTTCCCCTATCTTTGAGCACGCTATATACAGCGTACATACCGGAAATAATTTCACCCTCCCAGCAGCCGATATCCGTAAAAAGAGAAGCTCCTGTCAGGTAGACTTTTTTTAGTGATGTCTTGTTTTTTTGCGCGGAAAATCCGCTAAAAAATGATTTTTTTACCCTATATTTAGGATTAGTTATTATTCTGTATTTCATTGATAAATCTATTGATTTATTTATATCATAAAATTTAATGTTTTCTTTCAAAAAAGGAATAAGATACTCAACACGATCAATTACCGAATCAGCAGTTTTAACAAGATTAGTTCGTCTCCAGTTTTTATCATCCGCGGGTAAAAAAACCGTCACGGTCAGAAGTTTCTTTCCGATAGTTGATTTTTTTTCCTTATCCGGCGAATTTATTTCCAGAATAATCAAATTATCGTCATAAATATCTTTGCTGATATCAGTAACTAATGCCACATGAGAAGACATTTTTTCCGGCAAACATTTTTCTGAAATTACCAAATGCAAGGTTAAGGGATAATGGGTGACTTTTGTGCGTTTAAGCCATTTATCAGTTTTAATTTCCTTCTTTTTTTTGTAAAAAAGTTTCAATCCATCCGATTTATTGCTGATAATCAGATTTTCCGCCGTGATAATGGATACAACTTCCTGATCGTCAATCACTTCCGCATTAACAAAATTTGGTTTTCTTATTGATTGCAGTTTGCAATTATTTAAATATTTTCCTCCGTTATCACGGAAATATTCAAGCAGTGTTTCAGTTAAAGAACTTTTGCCTTTTTCCAGCCGATAAACTCCCCGAAGCGGCGTCGTAAAATGATACGAAGAACTGAAAGATTCAAGCGTATTTATATCAGATGACAATAATCCGAGTTGCGCGTCAAATATTTTCCTTAATGTAGGATTATTAAAGAGAGTTCGTCTATATTTTTTTCTTTTTATTCTAAAGATAATTAAATTAAAAAATAATTTAAAATAATTAAAATATTGCTTAAATCCGCTGATCTGAAAAAACGGGTGGTCGCTTAGCCATTTTTTGAAAAAAACCGCGTTTTTCTCTGCCGCTTTATAGAAAGATAATAAATCCTTATTTTTCGAAGGGAATTCACGCGAGAAATCGCTAATCAAATCATCTTTGTTTGAAAAAAAATCTATTCTATTATCAGGCAATACTACCTGATAATGATCGATTAGCGGGTATAAAATATCATCCACATTAATTTTTAACTCATTCAGAAGCGCGCTCGCCCTTTGCCCTTTCCCCAGTTCGGTAACTACAGATGGATCAGCGTTAAAATAAATGCCTTCAATAGACATTTCTTCGAGATTATGCTGGGCAATGTGCACAGTGTCTAAACCGTATTTAACAGCCACAGAAGCGGCTACATAAGATGAAATATCATCGCCTATAACTATCAAGTCATGCATAATGAAGCGGCTCCTTAAAGCTCACCAAAGAGTTAAAAACCTGTCAGTGGAGGATTGCACAAAGGTTTTATTGTTTTTTCCACAGTTGATTTTATCAATACTTTACGTCCTTGTATCTGCAATTTGCCGTCAGCAAACAGCTGTATTGCCTGTGGATATATTCTGTGCTCTTCTTTTAAAATTCTTTCCGTTAATGCTTCTTGAGTATCGTGATCGTAAACAGGCACAACTGCCTGGATGATAATTGGCCCCGTATCAACGCCTTCATCGACAAAATGAACCGTGCAGCCGGTCAGTTTTACGCCATAATCAAAGGCCTGTTTCTGCGCGTGTAATCCGGGAAAAGAAGGCAATAGGGCAGGGTGGATATTCATGATTCTATGAGGAAAAGCTTTAAGCAAAGCGGGTGAAATAATACGCATAAAACCAGCTAGAACTATCAAATCAACAGAATTTTCCTGGAGAATTTTAATGATATTTTGGTCAAGCTCTTCTTTGGATTTAAAATCTTTTTGCTTTAAAATTGCTGTTTTAATCTTGTGCTTTTGCGCTCTTTGAATGCCGAAAGCGTCGGGATTATTACTGATGACTATTTTGATGGCGGCTTTTAATTTCCCTTGTTCGACATGATCGATTATCGACTGCAGGTTGGAGCCATTTCCGGAAATTAACACGCCGAGTTTTAATAAATCAGCCATAAATTCAACTTTAGTTTTCTGTCAGGATGACCTGTTGTTCGTCGTTTTCTCTTTTTTCGATAACGCCGATTAAATACGCTTTTTCGCCGAGAGCTTCCATTTTCAGCTGTTCCATAATATCAGGGCAATCTTTTTCCGAAACAATAATCATCATGCCGATGCCCATATTGAACACACGAAACATTTCTTGCTCTTCAATATCTCCCATTTCCTGAATGACATTGAATATCGGTGGAACATCCCATGCTTTTTTATTAATTATAGCGCGGCAGGAATGATGAATAATTCTGGGGATATTATCAAAAAATCCACCACCTGTAATATGGACAACGCCTTTGATGTTGAAATTTTTAAAAATGGTGAGCAGGGATTTTACATAAATGCGTGTAGGCTCAAGAAGTTCCAGGCCGATGGGCCTTTTAAGGCCGGCGACTTTATCTCTTATATCCAGTTTGTTTTGTTCCAGTAAAACTTTTCTCGCCAGAGAAAAACCGTTGCTGTGCAGGCCGCTCGACGCCAGGCCGATAATTCTGTCGTTAAAGCTGATGCCTGACCCGTCGATTATTTTATCCGAATTCACGGCGCCGACACAAAAACCGGCTAAATCATATTCACCGGGCTTGTAAAAGCCGGGCATTTCCGCTGTTTCTCCGCCTAAAAGCGTGCAACCGGCCTGATTGCAGCCGTCAACTATCCCCTTAATAATCTGTACACTTTTTTCCATTTCGATTTTACCGGTGGCCAGATAATCGAGAAAGAAAAGTGGCTCCGCTCCCTGAACTACCACATCGTTTACGGACATGGCCACTAAATCGATGCCGATGGTGTCGTGTTTATCCATCAATTGAGCCACGCGCAGTTTTGTCCCGACGCCATCCGTTGAAGAAACAAGAATCGGGTTTTTGAATTTTTGCGCGTCCAGATGAAAGAGGCCGCCAAATCCGCCGATTCCGGCGATCACTTCCTTACGAGCCGTGGTTTTAATCATCGGTTTGATACACTCGACAAACTCATTTGCCTTGTCAATATCAACGCCCGCTGACTTGTATGTAGTTTTTTTCTTCATATTCCCCTATGCGATTGATTTTCTGTTAAAATATTGCGTAAGCTGATGTAACGCAAATCAATTCTTAAGTCAATCATTCCTTGCCTAAATATAATATATTTGTTAAAAAATACAGCAATTTGCCGAAAATTATCAGGTTTGCCTATTATCATTGCGGAGACTTGAATGGATAATATTTTAAAGATTCTGCAAAAAATTGAACAGCCTTTAAATTTTGCCTCCCAGGAAGATTACAAAAACATTGCGCATATTAAAAATATGGGCAAGACACTTTTGAATTTGCTGGTGTCGCTCAAAGGTCTATTGCCGCCGGCAGCGGACAATTCTATTTTTGTCATGGTTGATGAGTTGTTAAAAATATTTTCAGATTACGATGAGCAGAAACTGGCGGCAAAAAAAATTGCCCTGGGAAAAGCAAAACTTGTTTGGGATAAACTAAAGACAGAAATTAATTCTCTGCATCCAAAAAAAGAAGAAGACGAAAAAATAGCTCAAAGCGTAGCCAATTTGCGCGAATCTTCGGCAAAATTAAGCACTCCGGTTCAGTATCTGAAGGGGGTGGGGCCGAAAATGGCCGCCCGTTTTGCCGCCAAAAAAATCAGCACAGTCGAGGATTTGCTGTTTTTTCTACCCCGCACGTACGAAGATCGGAGAGAAATTAAGAAAATCAACCGGTTAGAAGTGGGAAAAATACAAACTGCCGTGGGTAATGTTCTTACCTGCCAGTACCGCTATTACGGAAAAAGAAGGATCCTCGAGGCTGTTATCAGTGATGAAACAGCCAATCTGACGGCAAAATGGTTTAAAGGCCGGATGAGTTATCTTGTGGGTATTTTCAAAAAAAGCACAAAAGTGATTTTTACCGGAGAAGTCCGGCCTGATTATCAGGGCAAGGCAATGATTCATCCTGATTATGAGATTCTCGATGATCAGGAGGAAGATGACAATCTTTTAAATTTCAAAAGAATCGTGCCGGTTTATTCCGAAACAGAAGGCTTGCATCAAAAATATATCCGCAAGATTATGCATAGCGCGCTTGAACAATATTCGCGTTACGTTGCTTCTCCCATACCTTCGCACATCTGCGAAAAGAGAAATTTGATTAATATTCACGAGGCGCTCCTTGAAGTTCATTTCCCCAGTCATATCGGGTCAGTGGAGCAATTGCTTGACGCGCGATCCGCCGCGCACAGGCGGCTTATTTACGATGAATTTTTCTTTTTTCAGCTAGGCATGGCTTTAAAAAAATCGGGCCGCGTTCTGGAAAAAGGGATCACTTTTAATGTTACGGGGAGTCTGCTGGATAAATTCTACACACTTTTGCCTTTTGATTTAACCGCGGCGCAAAAAAGGGTGATTGAAGAAATTCTTAACGATATGGCGTCAGATAACTCCATGAACCGCCTCCTGCAGGGTGATGTCGGCAGCGGCAAAACCATTGTCTCCATGGCGGCGATGGTTCGGGCGTGTGAAAATAATTATCAGGCGGCTTTGATGGCGCCCACGGAAATACTGGCCAAACAGCATTTTGATAACATTAACTCATGGGCTGATAAGCTGGGTCTAAAAACGGTGCTGCTTACCGGTTCTATGAACAATGCGGATCGTATAGAAGTGCTTGAACAAATAAAAAACGCTCAGGCGAATATTATTATTGGTACACACGCGCTTATTCAGGAAGGAGTTAATTTCCACAAACTTGGCTTGGTGGTTATTGATGAACAGCATCGTTTTGGCGTGATGCAGAGAGCCACATTACGTAACAAAGGCATCAACGCCGATGTTCTGGTTATGACTGCTACGCCGATTCCCCGCACGCTGGCGATGACTGTTTACGGTGATTTAGACATATCCGTAATTGACGAAATGCCGCCTGGCAAAAAACCCGTCCATACAGTTGTTATGGGTGAAAGCAGAAGGGATAAAGTTTATTTAACCATAAAAGATGAAATTGAAAAAGGGCATCAGGCCTTTGTTGTTTATCCGCTGGTAGAGGAATCCGAAACGCTGGATCTGAAAGACGCAACCAAGATGGCACAGCATCTCCAGAAAGATATTTTCCCACAGTGTAAGATAGGGCTTATTCACGGACGGATGAAAGAAAAGGAAAAAGACGAGGTAATGCGGAAATTTTTGGAAAACAAAATCCAGATTTTAGTTTCCACCACCGTGATTGAAGTGGGAATTGACGTGCCACGCGCGTCTTTGATGATTGTCGAACATGCTGAACGCTTTGGATTATCGCAGTTGCATCAGTTGCGCGGAAGAGTAGGGCGGCGTGATATTCCTTCAAGTTGTATTTTGCTTGCCGATTATAAGTGCTCTGCAGACGCGCGCAAAAGATTGAAGGTGATGGAAAAAACAACCGATGGCTTTGTGCTGGCCGAGGAAGACTTGCTCATTCGCGGCCCAGGTGACTTTTTAGGTACGAGGCAGTCCGGCATGCCGGATTTCCGCGTTGCCAGCATCATCCGTGACGCTCGAATTTTAAACGAGGCCAAGGAAGACGCTTTTTCTCTTGCCGCGCGCGATCCGTTGTTAGAAAAGCCGGAACATGCTATTTTAAAAGAAACTTTGATTATGAAATGGCAGGGAAAGCTGGATCTGGCCAGGACAGGATAATAAGGCCAAAGGCTGAAGGCAAAAGGTAGAAGGATTATAATGCGCATTGGCATAATCGGCATCGGCGGGGTAGGGGGATATTTCGGCGGAAAATTGGCCAGAGAATACGGCCAGTCAGGCACGCATGAAATTATCTTTATCGCGCGCGGCGAGCATCTGAAAACAATACAGCAAAAAGGTTTGCAGTTATTAACGCGCGAAGGCGATTATATCGCCAAACCAACGCTGGCTACGGACAATCCTAGAGATGCCGGTATTTTCGATTTAGTTTTTTTCTGTATAAAAAGTTATGCGCTGGAAAATGCGGCGCGTGATCTTAAAAATAATATTACCAGTAAAACGGTAGTTATTCCATTGCTCAATGGTGTCAACAGCGCGCAGCGTCTTCGCCCTATATTGCCGGATGCGGATATAGTAAGCGGCAGCGTCTATATAATTTCTCATATGGAAAAGCCGGGAGTGATTAAACAGGAAGGCGGTGCCTGTAAGTTGACCTTCGGAACGGATGATTCCGCTTCTGCTCAGAGATATAAATACATTCTCGATATTTTATTAAAGTCAAAAATTAATGCTGTTTTAACGGATAAAATTTCAAAGGCATTATGGACAAAATATCTGCTGATGTGCCCCATTGCTTCGATGACTGCGGCCACAGGAAAAACCTATGGGCAAATTTGGGAAGATCCTGTCCTGAAGAAAAAAGCCAGGGACATGATGATGGAAGTTTTCGCCGTGGCCAAAGCGCGTAATGTGAAGTTACCGCAAGAATCAGTTGATAAAGCGATGAAAATGATTGGAAGTTTCGATTATAATTCCAAGACTTCCATGCAGATTGACAAAGAAAAGGGCAGGCAAACGGAGATTGACGCACTGACCGTATATCTTTGTCAGGCAGGCAGAGAATCAGGAATTGCAACGCCGCTACATGATGAAATTTACGAAAAACTAAAGTAAGGAGAATGAATTTTGAAAAAGCATTTTTTAACATTAATTGTTTGTCTATCGTTTTTGTTGCTCAATGCCTGTGCGGGAAATCTGAAAAATATTAACGTAGAGACGTTGGCAAAATCAAGCATAAGCTGGGATGGACAAACACTGCCTGATTACCCAAAAGGCAAGCCGGAAATTACGATTTTGCGTATAAAGATTCCCGCCGGAGCAAAATTAGAAATGCACAAGCATCCGGTAATCAACGCGGGGTTAATGCTTGCCGGCGAACTGACAGTGATAACGGAAAAAAATGAAACACTGCACCTTAAGGCGGGTGATTCAATTATTGAAGTCGTGGATAAATGGCATTACGGAAAAAACGAAGGCAATAAAACAGCGGAAATTATCGTTTTCTACGCGGGTATTGTTAATCAGCCGATAACTGTAAAAGCAACCCAGGGGAATAAATGAATAAAACAGACAAAAAATTCCAAAAAGGATCAAACGGTAAAGTTCTTATCATATTATCCATTTTACTTATTTTAGCCGGCGGCATGATTACAGACCCCTTTGCTGGTCTTGTCTGTTTTGCCCTGGCCGGGATTATATCATTAGTCGCTGTATTAACCGCGACCAAATGGGTTAAGTATGTGGCGCTTTTTTCACTGTTTGTTGCTGCGATCCTGATCATTTCGCAATTGCCGCAAGCCTGTGATCATTACCAAAATTATCGCGATAAATCTGTTTCTAGCAGTATGAAATAAAAAAAGAGTGCAGCTGATTATTCGGATAAGGTTATTTGTGTAACATTCAACGTGCATGTTGCCGTCCAGGGCGTGTAATGCATTTCGCAATCCATCGAGCCATTAACTTCGATATGACGGTTAACAAATTGCCTGGCATTTTCCTTCATATCAGCTGAAAAAACAATTTCGAGGTGATTTACCACGCGTTGCGATTTGGAACCGGGGGCAAAAATCAGCGGCTTGTCTAACTTAAGCCAGAATCCTATTTTAGCTAATTGCTTGTCTGGATTAGAGGCGGACGCGCCGGGTTGCTTGACGTGGGGCATGGCGCCATAAAAAAGATTTCCGGTAAAAGTTGTTTCATCTGCGGGTTTTGAAGAGAAGGAAAACACCGGCGATATATACAACGCAAAAATTAAAACCACCGTGAATAAGTATATTCTTTTCATAGGTTAATCATAGCATAAATCCCGATAAAAAGTAAGTTTATCAGCAATTTGCAAATCAAAGTAGCAACGCAATACCCGGCTATGGTATAATTCGTTTAATATTCAAATAGAATAAGGAGGTTTTAATGATCGGGATCTATGAACTGGCAGTATTGATATTTCTTTTGCTTATATTTTTGCCTTTCATCATTGCTTTTATCGACATTTTGAAAAGCGATTTTTCGGGCAACAACAAAATAGTCTGGCTGCTGGCGGTTATTTTTGTGCCGTTCATCGGCGCCGTTGTTTATTTAATAATCGGCAGAAAGCAAAAAATTAATACCAGTGGAGTTGTTATATGACAATCAGAAAAATAATCACGGTTATTTCTCTCATAGTTGTCTTTGCCTTACCGGCATACGCCGATATGGGAAGAATTTATGTCAGCGATGAAGATGTTACGGTCAGCGAAGACGCGCAGAAAGCCATTATTCTGCATAATCTCTCCGAAGAAGTTTTGATTTTAGGGACAGATTTAAAAGCCACCAAGAAAACGGGGATTATCAGGTTTATTCCATTTCCGAGCGAGCCCGAGGTAAGTCTTGCTCCGAGAGGTGTATTCGAACATGCCGCGGCCATGATTAAAAAGTACGATTTAAAATATCAGGAATTGTTTTATTCGAAAGGCGGAGAACCGGACGCAAAGACGAAGGGAGTTGAAATTCGCCTGAACAAAATACTCGGCGCCCATGATTTAACGATTATCAAAGTAAATGATGTTACCGTTTTTCGTCAATGGGTAAATGACTACTTTAAAAGCAAAAGACTTCCCGTCAAAGACAACTATCCCGAAGAAGAAGCCATAGTTAATGATTATGTAAAAAGGGGAATACAATATTTTGTCCTTGATTATGTCATCATTTCCAAACAGACGCGCTTTGTTGAACCTGTTACTTATCGTTTCCCGAGCAAAGAACTATATTATCCACTGAAAACAACAAACACATTCGGGGGAGATGGGAGCATCGAACTGATTATCATCGCGCCAACCACTCTCTGCTCGCCGGGTAACGGCCCCTTTGATCCTTACAGCAGCGCGCTTTATAAAGAAGAAAATCCGGAGGCACAACGGCCGTATAATCAAAGACCTTATTGTCTTAATCTTCCTGTTAAGGCCAGCACATCGGCGCTTGTCGTAAAAGAGGAAAAAGATCTGGAAATAATATATCCCCAGCAGGGGTCCGATTTTTTTGGAAATCAAAATGCCTTCATCCAGGTAATCAACTACACTGGCAAATATTTTTTCAAAAATGATATTTTTGCTGATATCGCGACAGGTGTTTCTGCCGCAGTCGGACCACTGGAAGAAGATACTTCTAATCCCTGGGACAAAAGCTTATCCTCTATTGAAGTACTGCCGAAAAAGTGTTCCCTGAAACCGGAAACAGGACTATGCAAGGCTTTTTTCAAAAAATATTATTATGATGCCGGCAACAAAACATGTAAGTCGTTTATTTGGGGAGGCTGCGGCGGAGTAGTGCCTTTCGATACTCTCGAAGACTGTAATAAAACATGCCTTGCCGTCCAAGATATACAGAAGAAAAGTGATACTGCGGCAAACATTGTCCAGATGGAATGGCAAGGTTCAGCCTCCGCCCAGAAAGAAGAATTAATTGCTGTTATCACCAAAAAAGAGGAATGGACAAAACTCTGGCGGCGCGCATTTAATAAAACCGCGCCAGAAATTGATTTTACCAAATATGCAGTCGCGTGTGTTTTTCTGGGTCATAACGCCGATTGGCTTTATTCAATATCGTTCGACCAGCCTTACACACGTGGCAATGTTGTTATCATCCCTTACACGCTGGCGGAGATGATATTGGAATTAAAAGAACCTTTTAAAGCTAAAGGACAGTTCCGGATGAAAGTTTTCTGGAAAATTGAAAGGAAAGAAATGGAATTGGAAGAGATATCCAGATACCTCAAAAGCAAAAGTCATTCTGATTTAACAGGAGTAAAATAATGCAGAAAGCTTATGTCCGCCCGACCAAATCAGCGCTTATTGCCGGCATGATTGTTGTAGCAGCATTTTTGCTGCTGGGAATAATTATGTTTTTTGTTCTGATGCAGGAAGGCGCTTATATAGGAATGGTCTTTATGGTCTTTTGGGTGTTTATTGTTTTATTGATCGGAGGAATATACCTATATAATTACCGTAATTACGATAAAAACTTCGAAAAAAATGTTGCGGGACAAATAATTATCCCGAACGCGGTAAAAGAAGAGGACTTTGCGGATAAATTGCGTAAACTGAATGATTTGAAAAGAGAAGGCCTCATCAACGAGGCGGAGTTCATAAAAAAACGCTCCGAGATCATGGAGCAGAAATGGTAAAAGAGGAGTATCAAAAATGAAGAAAAAAGTTATTTATATCATATTACTTTTCATCATTGTCCTGTTTGCGGGGGCAATTTACTGGGTTGGTATAGCAAAGGCTGGGAAAAGTTTATATTGCACAAGATGTGTTTGCCCGGGCGAAACAGAGTATAAAGATTACTATTGTGATTCTTCAACACCAAACTTCAGTTACTGTGATTGTGGCTGTTACGCAAAACAAAATTACGATACATCAAAGCCTGGCGGTTGCAATACTTGGGTAACCTGTAAATAAGATAACGAAGAAGACAAAATCGGTTAATGTCTTCTCTTAGATACGTTAAAGTAGGTATTATGAAAAAAATAAAAATGTTGTCTTTGGTTGTTTTTGTTGCCGCCGTTACGTTGCTTTTGTCATCTGTAAATGCGGCGGCAGTATCTGATAAAGTAAGATATCACATGGTGCGCGGTCAAACTGCCATGGAAATGGCTAAAGTTCCCGCGGATTATGAATTGGCGATTGAGGAATTTAAAAAAGCTCAACTGTTGGCGCCGAATTGGCCTGATGTTTACTATAATCTGGGAGTAGCTCAGGAAAAAGCTGGTAAATTCAATGTGGCAGCGGAAAGCTTGAAGCGTTACTTACAACTAGCGCCAAAAGCATCTAACGCCGCGTCTATCAAAGATCTGATAACAAGGCTGGAATTCAAGGCGGAACAAACGATAACAGATGAAGTTGCTCTCGATATTTTTGCATCCCTTGGTGATAGTAATAGTTGGCAAATTAAAGGAGAAAATCCTATTTACTTAAGGGGTATGCAAATTTTGGGTAAGACCGGAAATCAGATTGTCGTCTCGTATCATGCCGGAACACACGGAAAAAGCACGATTAACGTTACTCCACGGGGCAACATACTGGAGTTTGATACTATATATTACCTTTGCAATAAATCGACACAGAACAATGAATGCCCGGAATGGAACGGATTCAACCTGGAAATTGTATCCAAGAGGCAGGTGAAAATATCCATTAAAAAAGTTATGCCAAAAATTTTGAACGTAAGCGGTAGTTTTTCTCAATATTTCTATACCTTTGAAAGGAAATAGATCATAAAAAATGAATTTTAAATTACGTATAATATTATGTTACGCTATTATGTTTATATTGCTTTTCGCGATCAATTCGATTGCACAAATATCCGGCGGTCCGAGAACGATCGGGGAAGAGATTCTGCTGGAGTACATGACGAAACCGAATAAATTAATCGTGCGTGTCGGCAGCAACGGCTGCACAAATAAAAACTCATTTAAAGTCACTGTAAAAAAAATGGCCGGTATCACCGCCAAATCTCCACATTATCAATTAACAATCATTAGAATCGCCGCGGACGAATGCAAGGCTCTGGTGGATGGAGGGCAGCTTGTCACATGGGATATGGAAAAAGACCTGGGATTGACGGGACATTATACTTTTTCGCTGACGAACCGCGTTTATCAGAATTATAATTTAATAATTAACGATGCGCGGATTAAAAATCACAGATATTATCTTAGCTTTACCAAGAAATATATTCAGTTAAAAGACGGCAAATTTAAAAAAGAAGGAAGCCCCGATGATTATTTAATGGTAGAATTGGTGGATTATTTAATCAACGATTTGGATGGAAATATGACCGACGACGCCGTTTTAGTGCTGTCCACATCTCCTATGGGCAGCGGCGTATTTTATGAGCTAACAACGCTTATTTCAGATACAGAGGATGATTTTATACGGCAGGGTCAATCGATTGTTCTCGGTGATAGAGTAAAAATAAACTCAATGTCTATGAACGAGGGACAGATTAATCTGGATATGACTGTTCATCTGCCGAATGATCCATCGTGTTGCCCAACTAAAAAAGTTACCAAGAAATTCGTATTCTCAAAAGGTAATCTGACAGAGGTAAAATAATAAATCTGTTTATAGTTCTTCAATTATCACTTAAACAAAGTAATTGAAAACATACTACTAATAGTGTATAATACCTACAAATTATAAGTGATATTAGTGAGATAAGGCTCATCAAGAAGCAGGAAGGCAGGGTTTAAAAAAGATGGATATCGAAGAAAAAAAAGATTACTTCAGCCCGAATATAAACGAAAGTTCGAGAAAAGAAGAATTCGGCAACAGCTGTAATACCGGCACGAACGCTGGTGTGTGCTTTTCCGGAAACAGACCTACTGATTGCACCTCAGGTTCCGGAGCGGATTTTTAAACAAATTTCAAAATTTTGAGGAGTTAAGTTAATGAAAGAAGAAGAAAAAAAGATACAAGACTATTTCGGCCCCAATATTAAAAAAGATGAGACCATTGACGCGGCCATGTGCGCGTCGGGTAGCAGCGCGAGCGCCTGCGGGACAGGAAGCAGTCCGGGCGGCCCCTGCAGCGATGGCTCAAATCATTCCTGGTAATTTGAAGAAAATATCTCCGTATAAATGATCCCGGTTGCCGTATTCACCGGGATTATTTTTTATGAAACTACCGTAATCAAGAGGTTCTTACATTGCTTTCCGCCCCAATTAATTTAACGCTGGCCGTTACATCCCTGTGCAACCTTCGTTGTAAGCATTGTCTCACTTATGACAAATGCGACAGCGGCAATGATTTTACTTTCGAAGAGCTGAAGCAAATTATTCAAGATATCGCCCGGATGAAAATATTTTCCATTGCTGTGTTCGGCGGGGAACCTTTTGTTCGTTTGGATATCATAGAAATACTTAGGGAAATAGCAAAATATCCTATTAACATTTCCATAAATACCAACGGCACACTTATTGATGAAGCTATGGCTAAAGAATTGGCTCCTTTCCGCGCCGCTTTTACGGTTAGTCTTGACGGCTCTAACTCTTCTATTGTGGAAAAAATCCGCGGGAAAGGCGTATTTGAAAATACAATCAAAGCCATTGAACTTCTTAAAAAGTTAAATAAACAGATACTAATTTCGACAACAGTAATGGGATTAAATTACCAAGATCTTCCTGAAATCGCCCGGTTAGGTAAAGAAATGGGGGTAAACGGTGTAAGGTTCAATCATCTTTTTTATATAAATAACGCGGAATGTTTTATCGACTCTCTCGCGATATCCGCAGACCAAGCCTTGGAAACAGTTTCAACCCTGGAACAGATGAATGAAGAATACGGCGGATTTATTTCCGGTTCTTTTCTTCAGGTCACTCAGATGATCAAGGAGATAAAAGAAGGAAAAAAACCGGAGGTGTTTGAACCATCCCAGCAACTTGAAGTAAATCCATGCGGCGCCGCAAAAACGAAGTGCGCGATCAAGCCGAATGGCGATGTGGTTCCCTGTGAGCTCTTATGGAACACTCCAGCGGGAAATGTTCGTGATAAATCATTGCGCGAAATCTGGAGAGAATCTCCGGTAATGAATCAATTCCGCGAAAATTTTTATTTAACTGAAAAGGAAATCGGCAGTTGCATAAGCTGTGAATACAGATTTATTTGCTACACCGGTCATCGGTGTAATCCTTATTACTATCCCGGCGGTATTGCCAGCAAGAATCTTTTTTGTCTGAAACCGGAAATGCTGAAGAGCTTATAATATGGCGAATTATCTTAACTCAATTTATTTTTATAATAAAAAGTGCAATCTGCGCTGTCGCCACTGCTGGATCGAACCGGATTTTGAAAGCAGCATCGACAATGATTTGAAACTGCACGAAGTAAAGGATCTATTTTTACAGGGCAAGGCGTTGGGAATGAGCGGCGTCAAACTAAGCGGCGGAGAACCGCTGATGCTGCCTTATATTCTGCCGCTTATTAGTTTTCTGCATGAAGAAAAAATAAGCATTGTTCTGGAGACCAACGGCACTCTGATCAATGAAGAAACAGCTGCGATTTTGTGCCAGGCACAGGCGTTTGTTTCTGTCTCGCTTGATGGAACAACAGAAAAAATACACAACCTGCTGCGCGTATCCGCAGGTTCTTTTCCCAGAGCGATTCAGGGCATAAAGCATCTGACAACCAAAGGTATTGCCCCCCAAATCATCTTTTCGCTCCATAAGCAAAACGCTTTTGATCTGCCCTCCATGATTGACTGCGCGAAAGAACTGGGTGCCAGAAGCCTGAAAATAAATTTGATTCGCGGTATCGGCCGCGCCAAAGACATTGAAAAAGAAAATGATCTTGTATCCGCTCGGAATTTTGTCGATCTTTACCGTGAACATAAGGATAAAGGTGACGATAATTTTAAAGTCCTTTTTGATCTTCCCTCCGCTTTTAAAACAATAACCGACATAAATCAGGACAGATGCAATACCTGCGGGGTTAAGGGAATAATCGGTGTGCTCTCTGACGGCACGGTGTCGATTTGCGGCATTGGCAATATTGTGAATGAACTTTGTTTTGGAAACATCAGAGAACAAAAACTTGCCGATATTTGGGAAAATACACCCATGCTTAGTTTTATCCGCGAGGAAATACCCAAAAAACTGGAAGGAATATGCGGCCGATGTCTTCTTAAGGGCATGTGCCTCGGCAAATGCATCGCCAACACTTATTACGCAACCGGTTGCCTGACCGAAGGATATCTTTTCTGCGAAGAGGCTTACAAAGAGGGAATATTTCCGGGAAAAAGGTTATTATAACTTGAACCATGAATTCATAAATTAAGGTAATATCAATAATGAAAAAATATAAACTCAAAGAAAACATTGTCTACAGAAAAGAAGATGACGGGGCGCTGATTTACGATCATGATAGCGGAAATATGAAGCCGCTCAATGAAACAGCGGCGGTTATGTGTGAACTCATGTTTATGGAATTGAAATCGAAAGAAGAAACTCTTTTCGCGATAAAAAAAATATGGCGCGTAACTGACGAAGAACTTGTCAGGCGCGATATTGATGAATTCATTGAGGGAATGAAAAAACTCGGTTTTATTGTACCGGTGGATTGAAATAGATATTCTTAATCAAGAAAGCGCCAGTGCGCGGGCATAACGAATTTGAAATCATCATGCAACGAGAGGCGCGCTTCAGATGTATCTTTTGGCCAGCTTATTTTTAATTCGCGAGAGACGATGGCCGAATCGTAAACCCCGTCTTTTTTATCACCGATTTTAACAATAATTTTATAACGGCCAGGCGTCAGCCCTAGATACGGCAGCTTACACGAAATGTTCTCCCGCTTGTCAATTAAGTTTTTCTCTTTGCCAAGAGATGGCGGCAATTCCAGTAAAGTATATAACTCAGTTAAATGGACGTTTAAAATTAAAATGTTGATTGTCGGCATTTCCGCCGGTTTCGCTAACTTATTTTCAATCTGAACGACAAATTCCGCGGGTTTTCCCACTGTCAGATGCTCCGCGGGCAAACCGTTTTCTCCCAGAATATAAAAATCTTTGACTTTTATATCCAGAGAGCACTCTTTGTGATGGATCAATTTATCGTTTGGGGCGGCATCTTCAGTTAGAGTTTGGCCAAGAACTCTTTCATAATAACAGGAAATAGCAATGGAAGTATCGCCTAAAAATACAGCTTTACCCTTGTCCAAAACAAGTGTGCGCGCGCAAAGACGCTGGATCGTAGCCATGTTGTGGGAAACAACAACGGCAGTCACACCTTTGTTCTTGATTAAGTTCTCCATCCTCGCGTAACTTTTTTTCATGAAATCGAGGTCGCCCACGGCAAGCACTTCATCGATAATCAGTATATCGGGGGAGGAATTTATGGCGATGGAAAACCCCAGGCGCACACGCATACCGGAAGAATATGTCGAAACAGGCGCGTCAATAAATTCGCCAATGCCGGCAAAATCGATAATTTCCTCCGTGCGGCAGGCGATTTCTTCCCGGCTCATGCCCAGGACGGCACCGTTTAACAAAATATTTTCACGGCCTGAAAGATAAGGATGAAAACCCGCGCCTAGCGCAATCAAAGTTCCCACTCTGCCTCGCACGGCGATTCTTCCTTTATCCGGTGAAAATATTCCCGAAATGAGCCGCAGTAGCGTTGATTTTCCCGCGCCGTTGCCTCCGATCACTCCGAGAGCTTCGCCTGGTTTCATCTGAAAAGAAATATCCTGAAGCGCCCAGAACTCCTTAGGGCGCAAATTTGCCGTATTATAGCGAATGCCCAAAAACGTTTTGGCGATGTCAGCGCTGCCATATAACAGACTACGTCGCAGGCCGCGGCAAAATTTTTTGCTGACCGATTGCAGTCTGAGCATCTCGTTGTTATCGGGAAATGTCTGTTCAGGCATAGAATATATTAAAACATCCTCTCGATAATTTTATCTTCCGATAGATACATAGCCCGGGAAGCAAGCATAAATATCGCCAATGAAAATATACAAGATAAAAGAAATTCTTCCAGATGTTCGATGCTGCCGCGAATCAAAGTATCCCGCGCGCCGGCTACCAGATAAGTCAGCGGATTGTATTTTATGATTTGTTGAAGCAGGTCACTTTCTACTTTTTCCGAATATATAACCGGCGTGACAAACATCAGAAGCTGCATGCCGAAATCAAGCCACCGTTTCAAATCCGGCATCACCACACGAAATATGGCGGCGACCAATCCGATACTGGCGCCAAGAAAAAATAGAGGCAAAACAGCCAGCGGGAAAAAAATAATGGTCCAGCTGATCCGTATCTGGAAAATAAATAAAACGGCAATGGTAATGGCGAATCCCAGCAGAAAACCGGCCAAATGCTGCGCGGTCTGTTTGACCAAGAGAATTTCCTGCGGGCACTTTATGTCCAGAATAAAAGGCAAGCCGGTATAAAGAGAATCACTTGCTGACTGATAAAATCCCATGAAGAGACCCCAAATGGACGTGCTGATCAGAATATAGGCAGGGTAGGGCATGCCAACATCACCAGGGGCTAATATATTCGTGGCGTTCATCAGCACCCAGGAGATTATTCCCAGAAGCGGCGATATAAAAAACCAGCCGACACTCAGAAAAGAACGTTTATACGCGAATAAAAAATCTCTTTTAAAGAGCTGATAAATCAGATAACGCGAGGCGATAATGTTTTTCCACATTGTAAGACAGGAAGCGAAAAAGCTTACTTTTCCCCGGTAGTGCGGTTCATATATTACAACATCGCTTTTTTTGATTTTTTTTGACACGTCCCAAGCACCTTTATTCTGCTAAAGTATAAATTTATATTATACTCACAAGTAAATAACTTATAACAACTATTATTAATAATTAAGCAGCGAACGATCCATCATTAATATACTGAATTTTAAAATCAATAAAATATTTTTTTAGCTGCGGACATTTAAACATGTATATACTATGATTTACAATAGAAAAAAATTCATAAAAAATCATATTAATTCGATTTATTTAGCCATAAATTACCAATGCGTTTTTTATCCTGTTTGACAAAAGGTCTAATTCTGTTATAGATAGTGTCGCTTTAAATTACCTAAAAAACAGGCATTTCGGGCAATGAAGATGGAAAAAATCAACATCGGATTAATCGGTTTGGGCAATATCGGGACCGGAGTGGTCAAGCTTCTTGAGCAAAATAAGGCTCTGATTGAGCAGAAACTCGGCGCCAATATTGTTTTAAAAAAAATAGCCGATATCGATATTACCACTCCCCGCGGTATAAAAACCGATAAATATCAAATGACTACAGACGCACGAGAAATAATTAACGACAAAGATATCTCTATTGTTATTGAGCTGATCGGCGGCTATGAGCCGGCGCGTAGTTTTTTGTTGGAAGCAATCAACCAGGGCAAGCATGTCGTAACCGCGAACAAGGCTCTTTTAGCCAAGCACGGAAACGAAATTTTTCAGGCGGCTTATAAAAAAAGCATGGATATCGGCTTTGAAGCCAGCGTAGGCGGAACTATACCCATTATCAAAACACTCAAAGAATCACTGGCTGCCAACAACATAAACTCTATTATCGGCATAATGAACGGTACTGCCAATTTTATTCTCACCAAAATGACTGATGAAGGCAAAATGTTTGATGTTGTCCTGAAAGAAGCACAGAAATTGGGTTTTGCGGAAGCGGATCCTACTTTTGATATCGAAGGCATGGATACCGCGCACAAGATGGCGATCATTCTTTCTCTGGCTTACGGTAAAAAAGTAAATCTTGATGATATATACGTGGAAGGAATTTCCAGAATAACCAGAGAGGATATCGCCTTTGCCAAAGAACTCGGCTATCGGATAAAACTTCTGGCAATTGCCATGCTTAAAAACAACGCGGTGGAAGCGCGTATTCATCCTACTATGATTTCTTCCAATCATTTATTGTCCAACGTCAATCAGAACAATAACGCTTTTAATATTGTCGGTGACGCTTCCGGGCCGGTATTTCTTTTCGGCCAGGGCGCGGGAATGATGCCTACCGCCAGTGCTGTTTTCAGTGACATTATCGATGTTGCCCGCAACGTGTTGAAAGGAATTTCCGGCAGAGTGCCCCTGCGTTCAATCGACGAAACCGTGATGAAGGAAATTAAACTGATCCCGATGGAAGAGGTAGAAACAAAGTATTATTTCCGCTTTTCCGCGGTTGACCGGCCGGGCGTTCTTTCCAAAATTTCCGGCATTCTCGGTGAAAACAACATAAGTATCGCCACAGTGATTCAGAAAGCACGATTTGAAAACAGCGCTGTGCCGATAGTGATGACAACCTACAAAGCAAAAGAAAAAAATGTTCGGGAAGCTTTGAAAAAAATAGATAAAATCGATGTGTCCATGGATAAAACAATGCTCATACGCATCGAAGATGAACTCGATTAGATTAAAGCAGAAATTGTATTATGAAATATGTAATTTTACTCGGCGATGGTATGGCCGATTATCCTACAGATAAACTTGGCGGTAAAACTCCGCTTATGTGCGCGTTTACGCCTCATCTTGATCAGATCGCCGCGGAAGGCACTTTGGGTTTAGTTGATACCATTCCCGAAGGAATGAAACCCGGCAGCGATGTGGCCACATTAAGTGTTCTGGGTTATGATCCCACGCAAAACTATACCGGACGGGGGCCCCTTGAGGCCGCTAGCATGGGAATTAATTTGGGGCCTAATGATATCGCTTACCGCTGTAATCTGGTTACCATCGGGCAAAAAGACACTCCGGAAGCTTTTATGGAAGATTTTACCGCCGGGCACATTTCCAGCTGGGAGGCCAGAGAAATCATTCTGGACATCAACAGCGTGCTTGGTTCGGATAAATTTCAATTTTATCCCGGCGTCGGCTACAGACATTTAATGGTCTGGCGCAACGCCACTTCATCGCCGCAAACAACTCCGCCGCACGATATTACCGGTAAACAGATTTCCGAATATTTACCCCACGGTGATTGCGCGGAAGATATTAACGAGCTTACTCAAAAAACTTCGGAAATTTTGTTTAATCATCCGATGAATATTGAACGGGAACAGGCGGGTAAAAAAAGAGCTAACTCCATCTGGCTTTGGGGGCAGGGGAGAAAACCGCAAATTGTTCCTCTTACAAAAAAATACAATCTGCAAGGTGGCATGATTTCCGCTGTTGATCTGCTCAAAGGAATCGGTTCTCTGGCCGGACTGAAAGTGCTCAACGTGGAAGGCGCGACCGGCTACATTGACACAAATTACGAAGGCAAAACCAAAATGGCGCTGGACGCGTTAAAATTCATGGACTTTGTTTTTTTGCATCTGGAAGCTCCCGATGAAATGGGACATGAGGGAAACGCGGAAGGAAAAATAAAGGCCATCGAGTTATTTGATGAAAAAATAGTCGGCCCCGTTTTAAATAATATCGCTTCTTTCGGAGATTATCGCGTTATTGTTTTGAGCGATCACCCGACACCTGTCGATATCAGAACTCACGTAAGCGATCCGAGCCCTTTCGCGGTGCTATCTTCTATAAAAGAAGAAAATAAAGCATCAGGGCTGGCTTTTACCGAGGAAAACGCGAAAAAAACGGGTATTTTAATATCTCCCGGCCATTTACTGATGGAAAAATTCATTCAGAACTGGAAAAATTTTGTAAGTGGATAATACAACAAAAATCCGTGTGATTTATGCCGATACTGACGCTATGGGCATTGTTTATCACACCAATTACATAAAATGGTTTGAAGTAGGGCGCAACGAGCTGATGCGCAAATTAGGAATTGACTGCGCTGAGATGGGAAATAACGGCATCAGCCTCCCGCTGACTAAAGTTGGCTGTCATTATCTGTTGCCGGCAAGATACGATGATTTGCTTATCATCGATACAGAAATAGATTATATAAAAAGAGCAAGCTTGAAGTTTAATTCACGCATCTGGGATGAAAAAAAGCAAAACCTGTTGGTGGAAGGATATACCGTGCATGCTTGTCTTAACGGCAAGGGAAAAGTCTCCAGAATTCCGCCGCAGATACTTGAACCGCTAATTAAATATAAAGATAAAGGGGAATAATATGTCTAAACTATCAAAACAAGAACTTAAAGAACCGGATATTTTTCAGGCTACTGTCACAAAGGTCGCCCATTACATTGAGGAAAACAAAACACGCTTTTATGTTTTTGCGACAGCCGGAATCGGCGCTATCGTCATCGCTGTCGGCATTTATCTTTACTGGAGCAACTACCAGACAAGCGCGATGCAGATATACACCAACGCGCAAAATAATATGCTCAAAAGCGTTTATAATCCTTCCGTTGCTGATGATACGATGGACATTTTTAAAGAATTGATTGATAAATATCCCTATAGCTGGAGCGCGCGCATGTCGCATTATCATCTGGGCAATATTTATTATAATAAGGGCGAACTTGATAACGCCATCGACAGTTACAAGAAATTTATTTCTTCCGTAAAATCAGATGAGGCCGGGGTGAAATTCCTTGCTCTTACCTCATTAGGTTACTGCTATGAATCCAGAAAAGATTTTAAATCAGCGCTGGAATACTTTGAAAAAGCGCAAAAAACAAAAAATGTCGGTTTTGAATCGATGGGGTACCGTAATATCGCCAGAATCTACGAACAGCTAAACGATAAAGAAAAGGCGTTGGAGAATTATAAAACCGCCCTGGAAAAAAACAACGATTCGGCCATGGAGCTTTTCATCAAGCGTAAAATATCATCATTGAGCTGATCGAGGAGAACAATATTTGAAAGTTTTAATGTCCGGAAATGAAGCAATCGCCCGCGGTGTTTACGAGGCGGGAGTAAGGTTTGCCGCGGCCTATCCAGGTACTCCCAGCACGGAAATCCTGGAGGAATTTTCCAAATACGAGGGAGTTTATGCCGAATGGTCGCCCAATGAAAAAGTAGCCGTGGAAGTGGCGATCGGCGCGGCATTGGCGGGAGAAAAAGCACTGGCCGTGATGAAGCATGTTGGCGTTAATGTGGCGGCTGATCCCATATTTACTGTAAGCTATACCGGTACAAACAGCGCTTTGGTTATTGTCAGCGCTGATGATCCTTCATTGCACAGTTCGCAAAACGAGCAGGACAACCGAAATTACGCCAAGTTTGCCAAAATTCCCATGCTGGAGCCGGCGGACGCGCAGGAAGCAAAAGAATTCGCCAAACTCGCTTTCGCCTTGAGCAAGAAGTTCGACACTCCTGTATTTCTGCGTTCCACTACAAGAGTTTCTCATTCCAAATCAATCGTTAAACTTGGCAAGCCAGTTGCTTATCAGGATAAAACAGCCATTACTTTTAATCCGGAAAAATATGTGATGGTACCGGCTTTGGCTCGTCTGCGGCGCGTGGAAGTGGAAAAGCGTCTAGAAAAAATAAAACAATACGCGGAAACTTTCCGTGAAAATAAAATGGAAATCAACGACCGGCGCGTCGGCATTATTACCGCGGGGATGCCGTATAATTACGCCAAAGAAGTTTTCCCTGATTTTTCTTACTTAAAATTAGGCATGGTTTACCCTCTGCCGGAAAAACTGATTAAAACATTCGCCAAAAAAGTGAAAAAGATTTACGTGGTGGAAGAACTTGATCCTTACCTGGAAGAACAAATCAAAGCGATGGGTATCGATGTTATCGGCAAGGAAATTTTTCCTTATACCAACGAATTTGACCCGGGCATTATCGAAAGCGCGATTAAAAAACACCTCAAAGGCGGCAAATTTCCCGCGCAAAAAATACCGTCGCGGCCGCCTAATCTTTGCCCCGGCTGTCCGCATCGCGGCTTATTTTATGTTTTGGGCAAGCAAAAAGTTTTCATCACCGGCGATATCGGCTGTTACACGCTATCATACATGAAGCCTTTACAGGGTTTGCATTCGTGCATTTGCATGGGCGCCAGCGTCGGGATGGCGCACGGCATGAGCAAAGCGCTGAAAGAAAAAGGGAAGGGCAAGGTCGTGGGCGTAATCGGTGATTCCACTTTTGTTCATTCCGGAATTACCCCGCTTTTGAATATGGCTTACAACAAAAGTGACGCGCTGATTATTATCTGTGACAACAGCACAACGGCCATGACCGGTATGCAGGAGCATCCGGCAACGGGCTTTACCTTGCAGGGAGAGAGGACAAAACAGCTTGATCTAAAGGTTTTAGTTTCGTCTCTAGGCATTGATAATATAAGGGTTATTGATCCTTATAATCTTGGAGAAACAAAAGAGGCAATCAAGGAGGAGTTGGCCAAAGACGGTCCCTCTGTAATCATCTCTCAGCGCGGCTGTGTGTTGTTTAAAAGAAAAGATTATGCCACAGAAAATCCCTTGAAGATTGACGCGGAAAAATGCACCGGCTGTAAAGTTTGTCTGGGATTAGGCTGCCCTGCTATTTCCTGGCAAAAAATTAAACCAAAAGAAGGCTCCAAACAGCAGGGAATATCCGTTATCGACGAAGGTTTGTGTACCGGTTGCGGCTTGTGCGCGCAGGTTTGTAAGTTTGGAGCAATATCTTAATAATATTGGGTCACTATGTTGAAAAATGACGAGATAAAAAGTGTTTTATTGGCCGGAGTAGGAGGCCAGGGTATTCTCAAAGCCAGCGATATCATGTGCGCGGTGATGATGGAAGCCGGATTTGACGTGAAGAAAAGCGAGGTTCACGGCATGGCTCAGCGCGGCGGCTGTGTTACAAGCCATGTACGCTATGGCAGTAAAGTTTATTCGCCCCTGGAAAAAGCGGGCAGTATCCAAACTCTCGTTTCTTTCGAGAAAATGGAATCTTTGCGCTATCTGCATTATCTGGGAAAAGATTCATCCATCATCGTCAATAACGAAAAAATAAACCCTCCGGCGGTAAATATTGGCACCATGCCTTATCCTTCTGATATTATTAAATATTTGAAGAAGAAATTTAAGCTGGTCATGGAAGTTGACGCCTCGGATTTGGCTAAAAAAGCAGGCAGCGTCAAAACGTCAAATATTGTCCTTCTGGGCGCTTTATCAAAACTCATGAATATTGATCGTAGAATCTGGGTTAAAATAATCGAAAAGTCTTTTCCTGAAAAACTGGTTAAAATGAACATTGACGCTTTTCAAATGGGAATTGATGCCTAGATTACTCTAAATTCAATTTATTAGGTTGATTAATTAAAAAGTTATGGCCGAAGATTATTATCAGATATTAGGCGTCGATAAAAAAGCCTCTGTGGATGAAATAAAAAAGGCTTACCGAAAGCTTGCCGTCAAATGGCATCCGGACAAAAATCCCAACAACAAGGCGGCGGAAGAAAAGTTTAAAAAAATAAGCGAAGCCTACGCGGTTTTAAGCGATACGCAAAAACGTCAGCAGTATGACCAATTCGGATCTGCTGATCAGTTCCGTCAGCAATATTCTCAGGAAGACATTTTCCGCGGTTTTGATCTCAACGAAATCCTGCGCAGTTTCGGTTTTGGAGGCTCCAGGGGAGGCAGAACAACTTTTCGCACGAGCAGAAGGGGAGGCGGCGGATTTCAGGAATATAACGATGATCCATTTGCTGATTTATTCGGCTCAATGGGTGGCGGCGCCGCGGGACGACAATATGCCAATGTGCCGCAAAAAGGCCAGGACGCCGAGTATAACTTATCGATATCATTAGAAGAATCAGTGCTGGGCGCTGATAAAAAGATATCCTATCAAATTGAAAACCGCCTTGAAGATATTAGCGTTAAAATACCGCCTGGTATCAGCACCGGTAAGAAGCTCAGACTGCCCGGCAAAGGATTATCCGGCTACAACGGCGGTCCTAATGGCGATTTATATCTGAATATTAGCGTATTGCCACATCCAATCTTTACCCGTGACGGCAATGATTTATACGTAGAAAAATCTATCAAATTCACCCAGGCAGCATTAGGAAGTACCATCGATGTACCGACGCTCGATGGTTCCACCAAAAGGCTCAAAATAAGCCCCGGCACCCAGAATAATACAAAGATCAGAATGAAGGGATATGGAGTTCCGGGATTGAAAGGCGCTGCCAAGGGCGATCAGTTCGTAAAAATCAATGTTGAAGTTCCAAAAAAACTTTCTGATAAACAAGCTAAACTCATCAAACAATTGGCGGACGACGGAATCTAGTAAGACTAAAGGTTCTTAGGCTCAAGACTGAAGTAAATTCTATATAACCACACGATATTAAATGTTAAAAACGATTAAGAGGGCTAATTTTGAAGCTTAAATCGTGAATTTATCTACGTCCTATAAGATATGTTATGTAAACATGCTTGTATATCTGTGCTATTTCTTACTTCCTTTAGCTATCTTAATAGCTCTGTCTACCAATAGCCCATCTCCCTTCACTGACGCATAAAAAGAATTACGCCTTCCGGATTCCAGCTCTGATAGTGCCATAACACAATCTGCTTTTTCGAAATCGCTTGCGCATCCTGCATACATGGATTCTATTGATGTCAGGTCAGCAATATCACCGTATCTGCCCAAGTAAGCTATACCCCAACTACGTAACCATAAATCGCGTCCTAGATCTTTCATTATAGCCCTGCAATACATAATTACTCGTTTCTCTTTTAGTTTTTCTTCGAATAACCATTTAATTACTTGATAACATTGGTAATCGTAAATGGCGATTGGCGAGATTAGATAATCAACGATCGATTTTATGTCTGCTTTTAAGGGTCCAATTTCGGAAAAGTATTTTAGAATATATGCGGTTTCTTCTGCACGCTCACGCAAAGCATCTAGACAATAGTTTACCGCCACGCGTGATTTTGCTTTTCCTATCCGGTTTAGAAGATAATGGAAAAGCGTTTTATTAAAAGGTGTTGGATTTGACGCTGCAAAATACTCCTCAAATGTCCTTTCCAAAACTGCTGATGGCAACTCTTTGTATCTTCGCAAAAGACGTTCGACGTATTGGGAATCTGGATACGGATTTTCTTCGCTTATCTCTTTTTGTATCTCAGCCATCAGTTCTTTCTGAATACCTTCCACTGTCGGTTTGACATCGTCAAATTTCGTAAAAGCATCAGTACTCGAGAGTATCTCGGTTTTTGCGGATTGGAGATTTAGCCCTCTTTTATGGATATGCTGGGATAAGCTGAAAATGGCACGCTTTGCCTCTATTCTGCTTCTGCAAAATATACGAATATCGTCAACATAACGTAAATGCCGGTAGCCATCGTGTTTCAGTGCGATGTCGATTGGATTTGCGTAGACTTTTGCTAGGAGATCGCTGGCTGAATATCCTTGTGGTATTCCTTTTTCGCCTCTAGCAGACCATTTTCTAAGACAAACCCGCAGTAAGTCGATCTCGGGTTTTGACCCACCCACTATCTGTCTTAAATCAGATAGTAACTTGTCAGTGTCAATGTTCTCATAAAAACCAGTTATGTCTGCCACGACAACAAAATAGGTCTCGTCTTGTAAGTACTCTAAGGATTTAGTTCGGAATTCTTTCCAAGAAGTAAAACTGCTTTGGAACCAGGGAGCCTTTCGTTCACCAGCAAGTACATACGCAGCATCAGGCTCCTTCTGGAAACTCTTAAGTGATTTATAAATGGATTCGTACAATCTGCCCAACAACAAATTGTAGATTACTTCATCTTTGAAATGAAGGATATTTCCAGGTCTTAGAAGCGAATTTGCTTTTGGCAACCAGCAAAGTCTGCTTGAGTGCGGCTGAAATCCTGATACACACTTATCTTTCAAGTCTGCCAGCCATTCAGAGAGGTCCAGTTCCGTCCACTTAATCAAGTGAGGGTACTCTATAAAGCATCTGTGTGGCCGATCATTTTTTGCGCGATCATATGCCAACCGGAGTTCAGCTATTTTTGGTTCAAATTGAATGGCCATTGTCCTATCGTTTTCCTGTTTTCTGCTGCACACCCTACCCATCTTTGTTAATATTTTTTTATTAATTATTTCGTTGCTTTATTTGCAAAAGCAAATCCGTTTTTGCTGGAATTTTTTATTCTATACATGGCTTCATCAGCCAGCTTGATAAGCTGGTCAATATTATCTCCTTTATAAAAATATTTGTCAAAATCAAATATTAATTGCCTGGATTTGAATATTTTAGATCAGGGTTACATCACCGATCGCGCCCATATCATTGCCTATGATAATAATGATTCCTTCTACGCCTTTTATTTTCAGGCCGAAATCGAGCGCTTTTTTAATATCATTTTTGCTTTTTACTTTATTTCCTATCGCGGACGCGGCGGCATCAGCCAGTGTTGCGGATTTAGAAATAACACAAACCGCGTCAGTCTTACCAAAACTAACGGATGGGCCTACAGTTGCCGATGATGTGCATACACCAAGCGGTGTTTTTTCAGCTTTTACATTAAAGTTAACTTTATAGCTTAACGGAGATTGCCCCGCAAAAACTGAAACAGTTAAATCATTTTTTGCTTTAACGAATATATCACCGCCGTTTTCGATAATTAAAGTCTCCGCAGCATGCAAAATGTCCTGGCCTACAAATTGAGCAATTGCCCCGGCAACTCCCGCCATTGGCCCTACCCCGCATAAAACGCTTTTTTCCAGCATGTCCCGCACAATGGGAGGCGCCAGATTATCCGGCGGCAAGGGCAACATTGATTTCTTAAACTGAGGATTATTTTTTATGTAATTTTCGAGATGTGATCGGTGAAAAATTAAGGCTTTTTTGGCTTCTTCGGAAAGGTTTATGTCACTGCTGATAAAAAGATCACTTTCTCCGATAGTGACATTGTATGATTTTAAATTCTTTTTAGAAATTAATGATCTATAGGTTCTTTCTTCATATTTCATTTTAGGTGAAAAATTCATCGAAACTTACCTAATAATTAAATATCATTTTATTCAAAAGATAACATGGCGGCAAGGAGGTAAAAAGAGAAGCATGCTCGTATGAGCGATTGCTTCATCCGCGCTCGCGGATTCGCAATGACGATAAAACTATGAATAGATTGTAGCGCCCTCCCCTAAAATTCTATCCGCTTCTTTTTTCAGTTTATCGTTGATTTCCAGGCGCAAATCGTCGCCCAGATAAACTATCGTTTCGCTTTTACCGTTAATAATATGCATATAACCTTCGGATTTGCCGCGATACTTTTTAATAGTTTCGTTGAATGACTTGATTGTTTCAGGAGAAACTTTGCTGGCATCAATCATGAAACGAACCTGTTTATAGGGATTTTCCAGCGCTTTTGATAAAGATACCGCTTCCTGCGCTATTATTTTGACCGATTCATCGCCTACATCAAGAGTTCCGGTAATAACTACCGGCTCGTCTTCATGAAGGATTTTATAGTACTTGCTGTATGCATCCGCCCAGAAAATAACGCCAACAGAACCATGCAAATCTTCCAGTGTAATGTTGCACATTGTATCTTTTCTTTTTGTCTGTCTTTCGGAAAGAGTGCTTACGACACCGGCAATGGTAATCGTGTCTTTATCATTTTTAGTATTTAGGTTTCCGGAGTTGGCATTGGCGACAAATCTTAATTTATCGGCAAAACGCAGTAATGGGTGGCCGCTGATATAAAAACCCAGCGCTTCTTTTTCCATGGAGAGAAGTTCTTTCTGATCCCATTCAGGCAAATCCGGTATTTCGTATCCTGTAGAACCGTTGCCTCCATTGGAAGAGGAATCAAATTCATCAAAAAAACTTGACTGAGCGCTTTGTAATTCTTTTTGGCGGCGCTGCGCCATATCCATCGCTTCTTCGAAATACTGCGCCAACTGACGGCGTTTATAGCCTATCGCGTCAAACGCTCCGCATTTAATCAGGCTTTCCAGGACTCTTTTATTAGTTTTGCGCAGGTCTATACGGGTTAAAAAATCCATAAACGATGTAAACCTGCCGTTTTTTCTTGCTTCAATTATGGAATCAATCGCGGCGGCGCCGACATTTTTAACCGCGGCAAGTCCAAAGCGGATATTTTCACCGGAAATGCTGAAATCTTTTTCAGATTCGTTGATATCGGGAGGCAAAATATTTATCCCCATATCCTTACAGGTGCTCATGTGCTTTATAATTTTATCGCGGTTATCCTTTTCACTGGTCAGCAATGCCGCCATAAAAGCTACCGGATAATGGGCTTTCAGGTAAGCGGTCTGATAAGAAATCATCGCGTAGGCGGTGCTGTGCGACTTATTAAACCCGTATTCGGCGAATGTCTCCATCTGTTCCCATATTTTTCTCGCCTTGTTCTCATTTATTTTCTGTTTTTTAGCCCCTTCAACAAATTTGGGCTTTTCCTTTTCCATATCTTCGGGTTTCTTTTTGCTCATCATCTTACGCAGAGTATCCGCCTCGGCCATAGTATAATTACCGATGGTGCCGGCAATCTGCATAACCTGTTCCTG
>DHGA01000098.1:0-120 GCA_002402545.1 Syntrophaceae bacterium UBA4810 | reverse complement strand
ATATGAATTCAGGAACCATTTTCATTGGCCCCGGACGGTATAAAGCAATCAACGCGATCACATCTTCGATGCGGTCAGGTTTAAGGCTGACCATGATTTCCTTCATGCCATCGCTTTCCA
>DHGA01000046.1 GCA_002402545.1 Syntrophaceae bacterium UBA4810 | reverse complement strand
TTACCCTTCACCTGGCCGGCGACTTCATAGAGGAGGTCCACATCTTCCATGGTCGCCTTCCCGGCCTGAATACGATCGGTGAGGTGCATCATCCAGAAGGTGCCTTCACGGCACGGCGTGCATTTGCCGCAGGATTCGTCCTGACAGAAATCCATAAAAAAGCGAGCCATATCCACGGCGCATTTATCTTCATTCATGACAATCAGACCGCCGGAACCCATGATGGCGCCGAGTTCCGCGACTTTTTCATAATCTACAGCAGCGTTGAGATGCTGAATGGGAATACAGCCTCCGGACGGGCCGCCCAGCTGCGCGGCTTTAAATTTTTTGTCTTTTGGAATGCCGCCGCCGATATCGTAAACAATTGTTCCCAGCTTCGTGCCCATGGGAACTTCCACCAGGCCCACGTTGGCGACATCACCAGTGAGAGCGAAAACTTTTGTTCCCTTGCTTTTTTCCGTGCCGACAGACGCGTACCATTTGGAGCCGCGTAAAATAATCTGTCCGATGTTGGCTAGGGTCTCCACGTTATTTAAGATACTCGGTTTTTGCCAAAGGCCGGCAACGGCGGGGAAAGGAGGCCTGGGCCGGGGCATGCCGCGTTTACCTTCAATAGAAGTCATTAGCGCCGTTTCTTCACCACATACGAACGCTCCCGCGCCCTGGTAAATTTCGAGATCAAAATCGAATCCGGTGCCAAGGATGTCCTTGCCTAAAAGGCCAGCTTCCTTGGCCTGAGCGATGGCGACGTTCAATCGATGAATGGCCAGCGGATATTCCGCGCGGCAATAGATGTAGCCATGATTGGAGCCGATGGCTTTGGCGGCAATGACCATGCCTTCCAAAACGGCGTGCGGGTCAGCTTCCAGCACGCTTCTATCCATGAACGCGCCCGGGTCGCCTTCATCGGCGTTACAGAGAACATATTTAACATCATTTTGTGATTGGGCGGCAAACTTCCATTTTAATCCGGTAGGGAAACCGGCGCCGCCGCGTCCGCGCAGACCAGAATCAAGCACTTCCTGCACAATTTGCTCAGGCTTCATTTCCGTGAGCGCTTTGGCCATGCCGGCATAGCCGTCGCGGGCGATGTATTCTTCTATTTTTTCGGGATCAATCAGGCCGCGGTTTTTGAGCACGCGCAGTTCCTGATGAGCGAAGAAAGGGATATCCTGCATGGTGGGAATGATCTTGTCGGTACCCGGTTCGCGGTATAAAAGCTTTTCTACGATCCTTCCTTTTATTAGGTGTTCTTCCACCAGATGCGGCATGTCTTCCGGTTTAAGCAAGATATAGATGACACCTTCGGGGTAAACGACCATGATGGGTCCTAAGGCGCAAAAGCCGTTGCATCCCGTTTCTACAATTTTAATTTCTTCGGCCAATCCTCTTTTGTCTATTTCTTCAATAAGCGATTGCTTTACTGCCAGAGAGCCGGAGGCCTGACAGCCGGTGCCCCCGCAGATTAATAAATGTGAACGAAAAACCTTCATTGAGCTCATATCCTCCTTAGTAAAAAATCATGCTTTTAAATTGCATGATCGGCGGGAAATTATCTGGTGACTTCCGCGCCTCTCGCCAAAACAAAAGGCGTTTGAATTTCTCCAGCCAAAATATGTCTTTTGAAAACCTGTCTCATTTTGTTCGGATTCATGTATTCATATTTTATCGGTTCCTGGTTGATGATTTCCACGGTAACGAGCGGTTCGCGGCTGCACAAACCCATGCAACCTGATGTGGTAACAAACACATCATTCACTTTCGCGTCTTCGATTTCCTGAAGCAACGTGTCCATAACTTCTTTTGCCCCCGACGCGATACCGCAGGTTCCCATATGAACAGTGACTCTTACGCGGCGTTCTCCATCGCGCAAAGACATTTCTTTGTGCACTTTTTCTTTGATTTTTTTCAAGTCATCTATGGTTAATTTAGCCATTGGCTCATCCTCCCTGGTTTTTCTATTTATTTTATTTGTATTGATTCAGTATTTCTTTTACTTTTGACGGCTTGACGCGGCCATGCACGTCTTCATCCACAACCACCACAGGACCCAAGCCGCATGCTCCCAGGCAGCGGACTGATTCGAATGTGAACATTCTGTCGGGGGTTGTTTCTCCTTCGTCGACGCCGAATTCTTTTCGCAGTGATTCGGCGATTGCTTTGCCGCCGCGGACATAGCAGGCGGTGCCCAGACAAACACGCACGGTATGTTTACCGCGCGGAGTCATGGTGAAGAAAGAATAAAAAGTAACAACACCGTACACGCGACTCAAGGGCAGGTTAAGTTCCCGCGCGATCTTTTTTTGCACGGATACGGGAAGGTATTCCAGTGCAACCTGTGCTTCTTCCAATACCGGAATCAATCCTCCGGGTTTATCTTTGTGTTTTTCAATGATCTTATTGAGCTTGGCTATTTGCTCGGGGGTAAATTCTTTCAACAGTTCCTGTTCTTCCGCGTTCATCAAATTCCTCCTCGTTTTGGGGAGTTGCTATGCTTTGGTAGAAATTTCTTGTAAACCTTCACCAATAACGCCCCGTATGTACTTTAGTATTTCCGGATGATTTATAGGCAAATCATCGATTTCTTTGCGTATTTGACGCGTGTCAAATGTGAACTGCCGGTCATTATGCCTATGTTTGTAAATAAAATCAACATGAGAATTTCCGGCAATCAACGCGACCAAAGTTGTTGTAATATTTCCGATAGGTTGCCTATCTAAATGGCTTAATTGAAATGTAGCGGTTACATTCGTGCCTTTTCCCTTTGCTGATTTCAATTTAAGCTTTCCGTTTGCTCTCTGCGCAGCGTCGGTTAAAAGAGGAATACCTAAACCAACACGCCTTACTGTTTTTGTGGTGTAAAAAGGATCGCCGACTTTTTTAATTTCCTCTTTAGTCATTCCGCTGCCGTCATCTTTTATTTCAATGGAAAGCAAATCTTTTATTTTGCTTTCATTTATATTTATTTCCACAAGCTTTGCTCCCGCGCGGATAGAGTTTTCCGCGATATCAAGAATATGCGCGGCCAGTTCCAGCATTATTGCTCCAAAATCCTGCGGCCGTTTTGCCGGGCGAAAGCCATTTTTAATTCCGCCAGTGTCGGTTCTTCAATCATAATCTTTGTCAGAGCTGTTCCGATATCCTTTAAATAATGAGCGTCAGAAGAAGTTATGAATGAATAATCCTCCAATTCGGGATATTCGATTCTTGCCTGTCCAATTCCCATCATGGACGTTACTTCCAAAGCGTCAAAGGGTGTGCCTTTATCGATAAAACCAAGTTGGCTCAGCACGCTGAAACTTTCTCTGTCAATATGCGCCGCGATGGCGATGCCGTTATATTCATGTACGCGGCTCAATAAATCGTTGAGAGAAATATTCGCCGCCCCGATTAATAATTTTTCGTTTATTCCTTCCACTTCTCCTTTTTCATTAACAACAGCCTGCACGCCGAAGCGGTCTTCGTCATTTATCCCGATAAGCCGTTCATAAATCAATTTCTGCATCCGGGCCTGATCAGAAAGAGAATCAAAAATGGCGATGATATGCGCTTCTTCGCTTGTTGTTATTTCTATTCCGGGAAATACCTTAAGATTTTTCCCCTGGGCGGCCTTAATAACATAGGGCGCGTTTTCGGAAGAATTATGATCACAAATAGCGATGATATCGAGTTTTACTTCGAGGGCTTTTTCCACAATAGCCCGGGGATGCATATCTAATTCCGCGCAGGGCGAGAGGCATGTGTGAATATGAAAATCACAGTTAAAAGCTTTGAGCATTGTCTTTTTTAGGAATTAACCAAAAATGGCCATTTGCTTCATCGGAGCGCGAAAAAATATTTTTGCTATTTTTCCGCGGCCAGTAAATTAAATATCTTACCCGTCAGTTCGAACGCGGGTAGATCGGAAACCATTATCGGCATGTTTTCCTGCGCGGCCCGCTCCAGTGTTTCTTTGGCCGGCTCGCAAGAACTTACCAGAATTATGGCCGCGTGTTCTTTTAAAGTGGCAACGGCGACAATATTTTGGTGAATTTGCCTTGTTATCCAGACATCTCCTGCGGAAGAATTTGCCATAACATCGCTTAAGAGATCTCCCGTGTAACCTCCTGTAACATTATTATTGAGTCTGTCTTTTCCAGACCTTACTTTCAAGTTCAATTGATTTACTATTGTTTCAATATCCATAAACTAAATCCTGGCTGTGCTAATGTTTTTTGATAATCATTTTTAAGTGAGTTCCCTTGTTCACTTCAGAAGTAATATCGAAAATGTCGGCGTAAGTGTTTATATTATGCAGCCCCATGCCCGCGCCGAAACCCATTTCTCTTATCTGCTGGTTTGCCGTGGAATATCCCGGCTGCATGGCCAATTCGATATTAGGAATTCCCTGTCCTTCGTCGATCGCCTCAATTTCGACGGTTTCAGGTGTGACGGTGAGGCTGATAACTCCTTTTTTCGCGTAAGAAACTATGTTGATTTCCGCTTCGTAGCAGACAATTGCCGATCTTCTGACAACCGTATCCGGTAATCCTATTTCTTTAAGTATAGATTTTATGCGAGTCGAAACCGTTCCCGCGTTTGTAAAATTTCCGCCTTCAATATCAAAGCTGTGTTTATGTAAATTATTATCAGATTCGAGCACTGCCACTTTCAACTTTTTCTAGACAACCCACTATACCTTTTACGTAAAGTCGACCTGCCGTTTCAAATAAAATATATTTTGTCGTTAAAATCGGAATTTGAAGGTCTCTGGCCAGAGAGAGGGTTTCGGCAGGCGGTTTTTTCCCGCGAACCAAAACAATAGCGGCAATGTCCAGAACATTGGCGATTCTAATTACCTGCGTGTTGGTCAGGCCGGTCAGCAGAAGACTGCCCGCCTTGGCGAATGCCAGAACATCGCTCATCAAATCAGCGCCAAATGCCGTTTTTACTTCCATGTCCAGTTTATCATGGCCTGCAATGACTTCAGCATTGAGGATTTCCTGCACTTCACTTAGCTTCAATTCGCGCTCCTCGTTTTTTAAACACGGTAAAATTCAAGTAAGAAAAAGCTTTTGATATTATTGATAAAAATAATGATATCAAGCTAGTCTTCTTTTGGTTTTCGAGTACCATATTATAAACTTTAATGTCAATAAAATTATGGTGTAAAATCAGCAAAATATTGGAACTGGGAAAGGTGATTTTGGAAGTTTGAAACAAATTTGTATTTTTTCCATTTTGACCGAACGGTAAAATTGTTCAGCTAAAATAAATCGGGCCCCGTGCCTAAAATTTTTTTGACTGATTAGATTTAATACGGAAATTTCCGTAAATTGTAAATTATAATCAATATATTTTGAGGCGCGCATGAGGGGTAATATATCCCCGAAATCGGGGCATCTTACCCCATAATTATTATTAAGATCAGTTAATATTGTTAATATTTCTTTCAAATCAGGAATTTAACCAATTGGTATTAAAATTGCTGTAAGGGGTTAACTATTTGAGAAAACACTAGCGGGGGAAGGAGGCGCTGTTATGGGTGATAATTGCGGCAATATATATCAGCTGAGACCTGTTTCGATTGCCAGGACATTGCCACAGATTAAAGACCACCGGCTTTTTCAGTTAAAATTGGAAGACGGGACAACATGGGAGAGTTTTGGGCATCAGCCGGGGCAATTTATTGAAGTTTCTATCTTTGGTAAAGGTGAAGCGCCGATCAGTATATCTTCTCCTCCCACAAGACCGGATACTCTGGAAATCTGTGTAAGAAAAACTGGAAAGGTTACGGACGCTCTTTTTGAAATGAGCAAGGGTTCGGTCTTCAACATAAGAGGCCCTTACGGCAGAGGTTTTCCCGTCGAACAACTTAAAGGGAAAAAATTGCTGCTTATTGCCGGAGGCTTGGGACTTGCGCCCTTGCGTTCGCTTCTTCTTTATTCTCTCGATAAAAGAAAAGATTTTAAAGATATCATCTTAATGTACGGAACAAACAATCCGGATAATGTTTTGTTTAAATATGAATTGTTGAGTTTCTTTGACCGTGACGACATAAATTATCTCTACAGTGTCGACCGTGATGATGAAGGCATCTGGAAACAGTATGTGGGAGTGGTCACCGGTTTGTTTGATCGTACCGACCTTTCCCCGCAAGAAACCTATGCTGTGATGTGCGGGCCGCCGGTTATGTATAAATTCGTTTTACAAAAACTTCTGAAATTGGGTTTTGCCAAGGAACATATTTTCATGTCTTTGGAAAGAATGATGAAGTGCGGTGTCGGAAAATGCGGACACTGCGCTTTCGGAGACAAATATTGTTGCATTGAAGGGCCGGTTTTCCCTTATCCGGAAATTGAAAACATTAAGGAGGCAATCTGATCATGAAAAGGACGAGAAGCGTTTGTCCGTTTTGCGGCTGTGGTTGCAGTTTTTACATTCTTTCGGAAGGCGACAGGGTGGTGGGTATTGAACCCAGCCCCGAAAATCCTGTGAATAAGGGCATGCTGTGCGTCAAGGGCTGGAACGCGCATGAGTTTATTCAGTCGCCCGAGAGGTTGACTAAACCATTGATCAGGAAAAAAGGAGAGCTTGTCGAGGCAAGCTGGGAAGAAGCTTTAAATCTAGTTGCAGAAAAACTTTTGGGCATAAAAGAGAAGTTCGGCCCCCGTGCATTGGCTTTTTTGTGTTCCGCAAAAGTGAGCAATGAAGAAAATTTCCTTTTCATGAAGCTGGCAAGGGCGGTTTTTAAAACAAATAACGTCGATCATTGTGCCCGGCTTTGACACAGCTCAACTGTGGTCGGTCTGGCCGCAACATTTGGTTCGGGCGCTATGACAAACTCGATAAATGATTTCGATGAAGCAGATATGTTTCTGGTTACGGGGTCAAATACAACCGAACAGCACCCGCTAATCGGGTCGCGCATTATCAATGCTAAACAAAGAGGCGCGCAATTGCTGATTATTGATCCGAGAGAGATACCGCTGGCAAAATTCGCTGATTTGCATCTGAGGCAGAATATCGGCACGGATGTGGCGGTGCTCAACGGTATGATGAATGTGATTATTGAAGAAGGTATTTATGACAAAGAATTTGTCGCCAGCAGAACGGAAAATTTTGAACAGCTCAAGGAAGTTGTGAGCAAGTATCCGCCGAAAGTAGTCGAAAAAATTTCCGGTATCGCCGCCGAGGATTTGAAAAAGGCGGCGCGGATGTATGCCAAGGCGGATAAAGCGATGATTGCCTACGCGATGGGCATCACCCAGCATACTACCGGCGTGGATAATGTGAAAACATGCGCGAACCTGGCTATGCTCACCGGCCACCTGGGGCGTGCCGCTGTTGGTGTTAATCCTTTACGCGGCCAGAATAACGTGCAGGGCGCCTGCGATATGGGCGGACTGCCAAATGTTTACAGCTCGTATCAGCCGGTGATTGACGCGGCGGTAAAAAAGAAATTCGAAGATGCATGGAAAGTGGAAGGACTCGATGACAAAGTTGGCCTGACCATAACCGATATGATGGACGCCGCGCAGAAAGGCGATCTCAAAGCTCTATACATCATGGGAGAAAATCCTCTGATGAGCGATCCGAATACAGCGCATATTGAACAGTGTCTTTCCAACCTTGATTTTCTCATCATTCAGGATATTTTCCTTTCGGAAACGGCGAAAAAAGCTGATGTTGTTTTGCCCGCCGCTTCTTTCGCGGAAAAAGAAGGCACGTATACCAACACGGAAAGAAAGGCGCAGCTTGCCTATCAGGCCGTTAACCCTCCGGGTCAGGCGCGTCCGGACTGGCAGATTATTTGTGAAATAAGCAAGCTTGCCGGTTATCCGATGAATTATACTTCGCCCGCTGATATAATGAAAGAAATCAACTCTCTCTCACCTTCTTACGGCGGCATAACTTACGAAAGATTAAGCAAGAATACTGGCCTGCAATGGCCATGTCCCAACGTGGAGCATCCGGGCACGGCCTTTTTACATAAGGATAAATTCAGCAAAGGGCTGGGAACATTCATGCCCTGTGAATTCAAGCCGCCCGCGGAAATGCCTGATGAAGAATATGACTTTATGTTGACCACGGGAAGAATTTACTATCATTTCCATACCGGCACGATGACGCGGCGCGTCAGTATCCTGGAAAGGGAAGCGCCGGAGGCGCTCCTGGAAATAAATCCGGATGACGCCAAAAAACTCGGCATAAGAAATAATGATAAAGTTGAGGTGAGCTCACGCCGCGGGTCGGTTCAGCTCAAAGCCGAAGTTACCGAACGTGTGCCGCAGAAGGTTGTTTTTTCCACCTTCCATTTCAACGAAGCATGTATAAATTTATTGACCAATTCCGCCTTTGATCCCATCGCGAAAATTCCGGAATATAAAGGTTGTGCGGTAAAAATAAGGAGATGCGCATGAAGACACTGGCCAAGAAAGACATTAATAAAATACTCGGTATATGGGCGCAGAAGCACGCTCTACTGGCTCCGGCAAAGATGGATAACGGCGATTGCATCTTCGGCGCGTTCGACGAAAAAACATTTACCTTAGATTATAAAAAGCCGCCGCTTTCGCCAAAATCTTTTTTCTTTCCGCAGGCCGAAATTATTTTTCGCGTAGAAAATAACAAATACAATGAGGTAGTCGCGGCAAAGAAAGGCCTGATTTTCGGTTTGCGTTCATGTGACATGATGGGCATTCGTCAGGCATCAAGTTTTATGTCCCGTGACAATGAAGATATTTATTATAAGGCCAGGCAAAGCTCCGCGGCGACGGTGGTAATGGCCTGCCCGCATGCGCAAAATGAAACATGTTTTTGTACGACAACACTTAGCGGGCCTGTCGCCCAAAAAGGCTTCGACTTGCAGCTTTACGATACTGGTGATGTTTTTCTTGTCGAAGTAGGCAGCCCCAGAGGTGAAGAGCTGCTTGCCGGCATACCGCTTGCCGAAATGGAAGAGGCCAAAGCTAAACTAAAAATCGATGAATTCATCAAAAAAGCGCGATTAACCATACCTGAAGTTAAATCGGTTGCGAGCGCGATGGATAAACTCAAAGATAAAAAAGTCGCGGAAAAAGTGTGGGATGATTTTGGCGCAAAATGCATCACCTGCGGCGGCTGCGCTTTTGTGTGTCCCACCTGCACCTGTTTTAATGTTTATGATCACCAGAACTCTCCGGGCAATGGCCTTCGTCTGCGGGCTTGGGATGCCTGCCTCTACGGCGGATTTACCCGTGAAGCGTCAGGCCACAATCCGCGCGTTAGCCAGGCCTTGCGCCTCAAAAGACGGCACGAGCATAAACTGCTGGATTATAACAAGACCGATATTCAGGATGGGCTGTGCGGTTGTGTTGGTTGTGGACGCTGTTCCGATTATTGCCCGGTGCATATCGGAACACTGGAAGTTGTTAAAGCTATTGCCGGATAAGCTGATAAGAAAATAAAAACTAGCGGAGGTTTTCATGCCGGAAAAAAGAAAAATATTAATTATTGACGATGATCAGGATTATGGCAAAGCGATTAAAATGGTTTTGGAGAGCAACGGTTTTGAAGTAAAGCATGCCTTAAACGTTCAGGATGGGCGCAAAGCCATTGAAGCCGAAAAGCCCGAGCTTATTGTTCTTGACGTTATGATGGATAAGCACACGGACGGATTCGATTTATGCTACGATCTAAAACATGATGAGGCTTGCAAGAACATTCCTGTTTTAATGGTTACGGCCGTTACCGGGAAAACCGGTTTTAAATTTTCTCCGGAAACAGACGGCGAATACCTGCAGGCAGATGATTATATTTCCAAACCTGTGGCGTCGGCGGAGCTGCTGAAGAGGGTAAAAAAACTGCTCAACTGATTCCTTCCATATTCGGCCCGATGAGTGTAAAGAATGTTTGATAATGCTAGGTTATCCATGCTAGTATTTGATAACTATTCAAAAGCGGGCTGACACAATGAAAATCAAAAATATTCACACCAGACGACTTTTCAGGTTAGACCTGCAAAGCCGTCTGGCTGTCGGCTTTTTGGTTGCCACTTGTCTGACGGGTGTTTTTGCGACTCTCGTAAGTTTGTGGACAATTAACCGCAATACAATAGCCGAGGTTCAAAACAGAGTTCGTCAGGATATCAACACGGCCAAGTTAATCTATAACTACAAAAGCGAACAAATAAAATCCGTAATTCAGTTTGCCGCGGAAAGCAGTGATCTTCAAGACCTGATAAACAGGAATGATGTATACGGCATGGGTTACATGGCGGGGCAAATAAGAAAGAATGCCCAAAACAATTTTGGTAATGGAAACGTTATTCTTGATATGTTGACGCTTGTTGATGCCAGAGGAAGAGTTATTTACAGAGCGGCCAATCCGAAGGCAGCAGGGGATAGTCTGCTTCATGATTCGTTAGTAAAAACATGTATAGAAAATAAGAAACCCGTGGCGTCAACGGAGTTGATGTCTCTGAAGGAAATATTAAAAGAAAATCCCTCCCTCGCGAAAAAAGCCACCATTGATATTATCAAAACACCTTTGGCTGCTGAAATCGATAAAGATAAATTAACAGATGGCATGGTCATGAAAGCGGCTTATCCGATAATGGATAGAAATGCGGATATGTTATTGGGTGTCTTAATCGGGGGCGTTCTTATTAACAACGATAATGAAATAGTAGATCAAATAAAAGAAACAGTTTACCACGGAGAAAAATATCAGGGCAGGCAAATGGGCGTCGCCACAATTTTTCAGGGCGGAGTCCGGATATCCACCAATGTTATGACCGAAGATAACAAAAGGGCTATCGGGACTATTCTTTCCAAGGAAGTTTACGACAGAGTCATTGTGGAAGAGAAAGATTGGGCGGGCAGGGCTTTTGTTGTCAACGATTGGTATATAACCACTTATACGCCGATTTTCAATATAAACAAAAAAATTATCGGTGTTCTCTATACGGGAATATTGGAGGCCAAGTACCGTGATATTAAGTGGGAAATGATCTGGATTAACCTTGGAATAACTGTTTACGGTATGCTCATCGCGTTTATTATATCGCTGCGCCTGGGTAATAATATCATAGAAAGAATAAAAATTTTGAAAAGGGGCACTGAAGCTATCGCGTCCGGTAATCTGGATTACAAATTATCACCGGACAAAGTATCCGGTTTTAATATGCTGGATGAAGCCTTCAATGACATGGCCAGGTCACTCAAAGAACATAACGACCAATTGCAAAGGATGCATCAACATCTGGCCAAAACCGAAAAACTGACCGCCATGGGGGAAATGGCGGCGGGTGTCGCTCATGAAATCAATAACCCGCTTGGAGGAATTCTTTTATACAGCAGTCTTGTTCTGGAAGACTTGCCGGAAAACAGTCCAGTGCGCGATAATATTCAAAAAATAATATATCAGACCAACCGTTGTAAAGATATTGTTCAGGGCCTGCTTGATTTTTCCCGCACTCCCACCGGTGAGATGGTTCCACTGCAGGCCAACCAGGTAATAACTACGTCGTTGAATCTGGTAAAGGATCAGGCGATGTTTCACGGCATCGAAATCGAAAGCCGTTTTCAGGAAAATCTTCCGGAAATTATGGGAGACAGATCCAGGCTTGAAGAAGTATTTTTAAACTTGTTTATCAACGCGGCGGATGCCATGAATGGGAAAGGAAAGCTGACAATAACAACCGGAATAGGCCAGAACAATTGTGTTAAAATATCAATATCTGATACGGGAAAAGGAGTTGATAAAGCGCTTTTGGTCCATATTTTTGAACCGTTTTTCACGACAAAAGAACCAGGCAGGGGAACAGGACTGGGTCTTTCCATTGTGTACGGAATAATAAAAAGACATAAGGGCACAATTGACGCAGAAAGCGAAAAAGACAAGGGCACTACTTTTATAATAACTTTGCCCGTGCATAAAAATAACAACAGCATAGAGAAAGATAACGCCTCCTGCGAATGAAGGCAAAATATCTTAAAGAGATAAGGTTGATGTTTTTTGTTGCAGTTTATATTTATTGATATTAACATAACAAAGCATGCGAGAAAAATATCGTAAATATTCGTAATAATAAGTGTTTTTGGTTTAAAGAGGCCAGGTGAAAGAAAAGAAAAATATAAAAACTAAAATTCTGATTGTTGACGATGAAGAAGCCATTCGTGATGGATGCCGTCAAATTCTTTCCAAGCAAGGTTATCAGGTAGATTGCGCGGGCACCGCCGCGGAAGGGCTGAAACTGGCGCTAAAGGATATTTATGACGCAATATTGCTTGATGTTCGCATGCCGAAAATGAGCGGATTGGATATCTTAAAAAAATTAAAAGATGAAGAGTTTATTTCCGCAAAAATCATTGTCATCACCGGATATGCCACGATACCTCTTGCTGTTGAAGCCATGCGATACGGCGCAGTAAATTTTTTATCAAAGCCGTATTCAGCCGAGCAGTTAAGAGAAGCGGTGAGTGAAGCGTTGCAGGGCTATAATGACGCCGAAAATAATAAAGATATCCCCATGCTCATTGGCACGAGCGATTACATGAAAGAATTGAAAGATTCCATCAAGCGTATCGCCCAGACGGATAGCACGGTTCTTATAACCGGTTTAAGCGGCACGGGCAAGGAGCTTGTCGCGCGCACAATTCATCAGTTGAGTAAGCGGGCGGACAGACCATTTGTTCCCGTTGATTGTTCATCGCTTGCGGAAAATCTTATGGAGAGTGAACTTTTCGGCCATGTGAAAGGCGCTTTCAGCGGCGCGACGGAATCACGCGAAGGACGTTTTCAGATAGCCGACAAAGGCTCTTTGTTTCTTGATGAAATTTCCAATATCAATCTCAATACTCAGGCAAAATTGCTGCGCGTTATACAGGAGCAGGAAGTGCCGCGTGTGGGAAAATCGGCGCCGGAAAAAGTGGACGTGCGTTTGATTACCGCGACTAATAAAGATTTGCGTTCCGAAATAGCGGAAGGCAGATTTCGCGAAGATTTGTTTTACCGGCTTTCCGTTGTGCTTTTGGATATAAAGCCGTTGTCGGAACATAAAACGGACATTCTTCCCATCGCCGAACATTACCTGGAATATTATCAGAAAAAGCATAAAAGCAAAGTTCGTTATCTTTCGGAAGATACAAAAAAATCTTTGCTTTCCTATAAGTGGCCGGGAAATGTGCGTGAACTTAAAAACACGATTGAAAGATTATGCGTTATGGTTGATCACGACACGGTCAACCTGTCTGATATATTGTATTACGGGCAGGGCGAGGGAGCGAAAGCGCCAGTTGTTGATTCGTCATCCGGTAGGATGACCCTGGTGGACGTGGAAAAAGAACATATTGAAAAAGCTTTAGGGCATTTTAATTTTCAGATTAATAAAACGGCAATATTTCTTGGTATCGATAGAAAAACACTGCGCATAAAAATGCGCAACTACGGCATAAAAACCCAGCGTTGAAAAAGAACTCATAAAGGCGGGGTATTTTGCCCCTTAACCCGTTTCCCGGAGGGGTCATTGTCTGTATATCCTGTAAAATCAATTAGTTATAATCTGGCATTATCTTTGCTCATAGTAAGGTAATAAAAGAGTTATGGAGGTGATTAATCATGACGATTAAGAAGAAAATACTCCTGATCGACGACGATAAGGACTTTTTATTTGCCACTAAACTCATCCTGGAAAAAGGCGGCTATGAAGTATTCATGGCTGAAGACGGCAAATCAGGAGTGGAAATGTGGAAATCCATCAACCCCGATCTCGCCATTATCGATATGATGATGGAAACATGGGGTGAGGGCTTTTCCGTTTTGAATAAAATCCGCGCCACCGATACGGGAAAAGACACGCCTCTGTTTATGCTCAGCGCCGTCGATCTGCAGGGGCCTTATGGTTCGTTTGAACCGCCTCCTGAATTTCCCAAAGTCAACAGGGTGCTTCACAAGCCGATCAAAGCCGACGAACTTTTGCGCATTATAGCTCAGGAAATAGGCGACAAATAAAATGTCCGCTGAACCGGAAAGATCTTTAATCCTAATAATCGATGACGAAGAAGCGCTGCGGGATGGCTGCCGTCAGGTTCTGGAAAAAAGCGGTTACGAAGTTATTGCCGCAGAGCAGGGCGCCGAAGGCATAAAACTTGCCCGCGAACAAAAGCCGGACATAGTGTTTGTCGATCTTAAAATGCCGAACATGTCCGGAATGGAAATAATGGAAATTCTCTCCCGTGATATACCCGATACAATTCTTGTGATGATTACCGGTTACGCTTCTATCGTATCCGCGGTGGAAGCCATGCAAAAAGGCGCCTATGATTACCTGCCCAAGCCTTTCAGCCCAGACCAGTTGCGGGCGATTACCAAAAGGGCGCTGGATCACCGCGCACTTAAAATCGAAGCAAAAAAACTTAAAGAAGAAAAAGAGATGATGGAAAAAAACTTCATCACTTTTGTCAGCCATGAAATGCGTTCGCCGCTTGTTGTTGTCCGCCAATACTTTGAAACGCTCAAGGAAATAGCCTCGGATAAATTCGATAAAGATGTAAAAGAAATAATAGAACGGTGCAATAAGCGACTGCAGAATCTGGAAGAAATGGTCGAGCACTGGCTGGATATCAGCCGGATTGAAAACGGCACGTTCGCGCAGCAAAAAGATCCGGTGAACCTTAT
>DHGA01000053.1:15385-26199 GCA_002402545.1 Syntrophaceae bacterium UBA4810 | reverse complement strand
GGACTTTTAATCCGTTGGCCGCGGGTTCAATCCCCGCACGGCCCACCAGCCGTAAAAGGCTTCCGTAAGGGAAGCCTTTTTTATTAGTGTTTCGTTTCGGTTAATTATTCCTTTTAAAATATTTTCAAATAACATATTATTCAAAAAACAATGGTGATTTGTATTTTTTGGTAAAAAAAAGAAAGGAGGATGATTATGGATATTTTAATGCTACGTGATTTTTTTATGTGGTGCACGATTATCAACGGGGGTCTGTTGATTGCCTCGTTTTTAATCTGCGGCTTTGCGGGTGACTGGGTCTATAAAATGCATACCCGGTGGTTTAAAATCCCCCGTAAATCATTCGATACGATACTTTATTGTTTTATCGGCGCAATGAAAATACTTGTGCTCACGCTGAATCTTGTTCCTTATGTCGCGCTGGTGATTATAACCTGAGGCGGGAAATTTCAATGGATGAAAAAAGCAGGAAAGCCATTTTACAGAAAGTAGCGCAGGAGCCTTTTGCTAAAAAATTAGGCCTGAAACTGCTTAAAGTTGAAGAAGGTTACGCCAAAGTGGAAATGGTTTTTGCCGATGATTTAGAAAACATGTTTGGTATGGCGCACGGCGGCGCGGTTTTTTCACTTATTGATGCCGCTTTTGAAGTCGCATCCAATTCTCACGGTACGATGGCCGTGGCTTTAAATATGAATATAAATTATCTGGCTTCGCCGACCAAAGGCGCAAAGCTTACCGCCGAGGCAAAAGAAATCAACAAAACAAAAAAAACCGCCGTTTATGATATTCGTGCCGTTGATGATAATGGCAAACTTTTGGCCTCGTGCCAGGCTTTGGTTTATCGCCTGGAAAAACCTTTACCGTTTCTGGAATAATGAAATAGAAAAAAGTGGATTGACTTTAATTAAAAAAGCCCCCGAAGTAATCTTCGGGGGCTTTTTCTAAACGTGCTAAAAATTATTTTACTGCGGCAGGGCTCCGGTAAATATTTCATCAAAAGCTTCGATGACTGCCTGTTCTCCGGATGTAATATAATTGAGGTATCCTTCAAAATGTTTGAATTCAGAACCGAGATAATATCGTGCCGATAAAATCCTTCCGTAATAATAGGCGGCTTCTGCGTTATCCTTTGCCATGTTAAGCGCTTTTTCTCCGGATACGTCACCGGCAATCTCTTTCAATTTCGGAACAGTAATCGTTAGAGACCACAGATGCATCCAGGCGTGCGCCAGCATTCTCATGGCATTCTGCAGCGGGGTGGCAATAGCCAGGATATCAAGCATTTTTTTCTGATCCCTGAGCTCAGCAAGTTTCTTAACCGTAGCGTCCATTTTTTCCACGCCCTCACGAACAGCGGCAATGTATTTTTCATCGACCACACCCTTTGCCTTCTCTAAGGTTTGAGCGATTCTTTTTTTGAAGACTGTATAATTGAACATCTCCGGATTCATCAGCAGTTTTCTCATGGTCAAATCCATTGATTGTATGCCGTTTGTTCCTTCATATATAGCCAGAATTTTAGAATCGCGTGCCAACTGTTCGACTGGATATTCCGAGCAGAAGCCATAGCCGCCGTAAACCTGCATGGCTTCCGAAGTAACTAGCCAGGCCAGATCGGAATTGCCCGCTTTGCAAAGCGGAATAAGAAAATCGAGCAGGCCTTTGGCCTCTTTGGCTTTTTCTCCCTGTTCCACATGACTTAAATCACCGGAGATAGCGGCTAAAAGTGTCAGCATCCGCATCGCTTCGACCTGCGATTTCATCCAAAGAAGCATTCTTTTAACATCGGGATGTTTCACAATCATTGCTGATGCAAAATCACCTTTTTTGGCGGGATCGCTTCCCTGGACTCTGTTTTTCGCGTAAGTTACCGAGTGCATATAGGCGGAGCTTGCCGCTCCCAGCGCCTGATCTGCCACGTCAAGTCTTGCCTCGTTCATCATCTGGAACATGATTTTCATGCCCTGACGTTCTTCTCCCAGAAGCCAGCCAACGCATTTTCCGTTATCGCCTAAGCTCAATGAACAGGTTGCCGAGCCTTTAATGCCCATTTTGTGTTCAATGCCGGAAGTAACGATGTCGTTTCTCTCGCCGAGGCTGCCGTCTGGATTGACATGATATTTGGGAACGATAAAGATGGATATTCCCGGAGTTCCCGGAGGATCGCCTTCAATGCGAGCCAAAACCGGATGAATGATGTTTTCATACAGGTCGTTGTCACCGGCCGTAATGAATATTTTCTGCCCGGTGAGAAGATAGGTACCGTCTTTTTGCTTTACCGCCTTTGTTTTTAAGGCGCCGACATCGGAACCGGCGCTGGGTTCGGTCAGGCACATCGTGCCCCCCCACTGGCCGGTTGACATTTTTTCCAGGTAGATTTTTTTCAGTTCGTCTGTTCCGAAATTTTCAATTAGCCTGGATGCGCCGCCCCTTAAAGTATCATAAACAATGAAAGCAACGCCGGCTGCCGAAAAATAGTCCGCCACTGCCCGACAGATAACCTCAGGCATTCCGGTGCCGCCCCACTGGGGGTCGTTTCCCAAACCGGGGAAACCGGACTCTATGTAGAGGTTCATCGCTGTTTTATATCCCTCAGGAACCGTAACCGTTTTTGCCTTGGGATCATATTTTGCGCCGGTCTTGTCGGCCTCGGCGTTTGCCGGATAAACCTGCTCCACGGCGAGCTGTTCTGCCAGTTCAAGGGTGGCCTCATACGTGTCCTTGTCAAAACCGGAAAACTTTTCGTGTTTGCTCAACTTATCTGCTTCCAGAATTTCGAAAAGCACAAACCTTACATCTCTTGAATCAACTAACGGATTTAATGCCATAACACACTCCTCAAATTATTTTTTTTACGCGGAATTATTGTCCTGTCACTGAACACTGCCTGAATTTAAATTTTATATCAGGAAGCAAAAGGTTACAAATATCCGGCAATTTGCATATTACAGAACTATCGGTCATAAACAATACAGCATTGTCTGTAAAAAAATCAAGAGAATCTTGTTATTTCTTGAATCCGGAACTTATCTATTTAATATTATAACAGTTTATCTCTCGGCAGAAAAAATTCTGCGGCGGGAACTAAGAAAAATATCTTCAGATTAAATTATTATTCTGGATTTATAAAGCCTATTAACGTCCTGAGGTAAATAGCCTAGCCACCTCTCCAGAATAAATCTGCTGTGTTCTCCCAGCGCGGGCGCCGGCAGGCGGATGCTTGCCTTCGTTTCTGAAAACTTATACGGAAATCCGGGAATGTCGATATCGCCGAATTGTTGATGGTTAACTTTCTGGAACATCCCGCGCGCCTTCAGATTATCATCGCGATTTACCTGTTCGTTAGTGTAGGCTATGCCGCAGGGAATTTTTTTGTCCTCCAGAATTTTTATTATTTCCTGCGATGTATGAAGCGAAGTCCACTCTTCGATAAGTGCGACGGCTTCTTTATGATTATGGATTTGAGAAATAATATTATTGAATTTCGGATCGGTAACCATTTCCGGCCTCCCGACTACATCTGAAATGGTTTTCCACTGGCGCGCGGTTATGGAAACAATAGCTACTTTCCCGTCTTTTGATTTGAAAAACCCGTAGAAAGGCATCCGGTCGGAAGAGTTCATGACTTCCTCCGGTTTTCTGCCCAGTTTTTTTTCGATGTCCTTCGCTGCTTCTCCCAGCGCCTTGTCCATCATGGCACGGTAATTGTTAAAGTACATGACATCCTGCATGGATAAATCAATATATTGACCATGTCCTGTTTTCATCCTGTGAATCAGTGCGAGCAGGGTGGCGTTAGCGGCGTAGGCACCGGCCATTAAATCACCCCAGTAGTTGGCGGGCATCAGGTAGGTATCCTGGTCGTTCCAGAACTGCCCTCCTGTTGCCTGCGCGATGATATCAAAGGCGGCTCTTTCGGGATTGACGCCTGTCGCGCCGAAGCCGGAAATTTGCGTGTAGATAATATCTTGTTTTAATTTTTTTAAATCGTCATAACCTAGGCCGTTTCGTTCCAGCGCGCCGGGGATGAGGTTTTGCACGAAGATATCCGCCTGCGCAGCGAGCCGCCGCATTACTTCCTGTCCTTCTTTCTCCTGCCAGTTGACGGCGATGCCGTATTTATTGCGGTTAAGCACAGAGTAACAGCGCTCCGCGCCGGGCATCAACTGAAAATTGATTCTTAACGTATCGCCTTCCGGCGGTTCAACTTTTACCACCTCCGCACCCATATCGGCCAGAAGCTGCGTGCAGCGCGAACCGGAAATAAACTGGGTGACGTCGATTACTTTAAGACCAGCGAGAATTTGCACAAAATATCCTTTAATAACAATTTATTTTACTGCGAACTTTTTAGCATATTTGACAATGGAGCGCTTCTTTTTTTAAATGAATAAGTATTCAAAATTAAAACCAGATTATCTGCCCGGAAAATATTTTCTCGATAATTACGCAATTGATCAGGCGTAAGCATCTGATATGCTGTAATTTTATCGTATTGACAGAAGCAGGCAGTTCTTTATATACTCGCCCTATTCGAATCACTCCGAAACATGTTTGCGCGTATAAGAGCAGTGCGGTGTCTCAGCTGCGACGTTTTATTTTAAACGTTAACCAAAACAACCAACCCTAACTTAAGTATTCACGAAAGGAGAGAAAATGCTGAATCAGGGATTTATGATGTCGCATGTGCTTTTCGGCGTTTTGGGCATCCTTTGCGCTGTTGCATTGTTCATGGATGTCTTGAATGCCGGAGAGAAAAATTACCAAAGAATTAAAATATTGAGCCTGGCTGTTGCTGTGCTGATTGTAATCTCTTTTCTTATCGGTGGTTATTGGTATGTTACCTATTATGGGGCAGAAAGAGATATTATAAAAGCTGGCGCCTGGCCCTGGGCTCATAATTTTTTCATGGAGGTAAAAGAGCATATCTTTTTCGCCATGTTGTTGTTGGGCATTTATCTGCCGATAGCGGTTTATAAAAATACTCCCCTGACCAACAGGAAGAATAAAAACCTGGTTTTGGCAATTTGCGCGATGATTATTTTGATCGGTATTTTCATGGAAGGCGCCGGCGGCATCATCAGCAAGGGTGTAACGATAGGATTGAGGGGGTGAAGCCATGAAAAAAACAAATATAAAGAAAAATAAAAATATTCAAACGGCGGTTATAAAAAATAAAACAAATATGAATAAATATTCATTGGGTTTTGGCCTTTCGCTGGTGGTGACCAATCTGCTAAACGCGGTTATTTTAGTTGTTAAAGAAGTCAGCAGCTCGGTGATGAATGTTATGAAAGCGGCGTTGGGCCATCATTGGACTACGCACGGCGTGTTTCTTCTTTTTGTATTTGTTATTCTTGGGGTGGTTTTTTCAATTAAAGGGGCTGGCGCGAAATGGGATTCCCGAAAATTGATGTATTATATCAGTGGTTCGGTGATTATCAGCGTGGTTATTATTACTGTGTTTTTCCTTCCCTATTTAATTGCCTAAATCTGAATTGAGAAGAAGTTCTTTGGTAACCTAAAGGGATGGCAAAATGATCATTTCGCCATCCCTTTAGGTTTTGTTCCCGTTATTTATTCGTTTTGTCGTCGGCAGTTTTTTCAGCATATGATTCGCTATCTCAGGCGTGATCATAGAGCGTGGGATTAACCTCAGTTTTTATATGAAAAGCTTATTAGCAATATAGGCCGGATTTTAAATATAAAGGCTATGCTGTTATGTCCATTTACCAGTATTTTTTATTATGCACCCAACTGTGGATGTTACTATTAATTTTACTCAATAAATTTCATGTATTATAATTTTACAATAATATAGGTATTGCTATTTTATATTAATTGATTAAGTATTTTAGCCAATAATATTATTCTATTTCTTGAGCGTTTCTTGTCTGCAGTGTAAGGTTGCAGTTGTCATGAATTTCTTATGGCAGAGTGCGTTAATTAAAAATAAATATTAAGAGGAAGGAGAAGAGGGTCATGAAAAAATCATTATTTATCGTTTTGATGGTGATGGGATTATTGGCCGTTTATTCTATTATTGCGTACAGCCAGCCGGGCTATGGTTATGGTATGGGACGGGGAATGATGGGTGGTTATGGCATGGGTCCTGGCGGATGGGTAGATGTTCCGGATAAATTACCGACGCCAAAAAATAGTCAATGGGTGGAGAAACTGCAGGAAATATTGGTTATGGAAAAAGATTCGTTGACTCAATATGAAGCCGATCAGGAAAAATTCAATGCTCACATGCCGTACATAATGGTTATTCCGCAGGAGGAACTGCATGTGCGGTGGATTCAGCAACTGTTTACGGCTTATGGTTTAAATACTAACGGGAAAGCGCAACCTATAGTGCAAACAAAAACTTTGACGGAAGCTTATGAGCTTAGCGCCAAAATGGAAAAAGATTTACTGCCCCGTTATGAGTGGCTGATCAAAAACGCGGAAGATTCCCAGACGGCTGAAATACTGGATGTCATTCTCATACAAAGCCGGTATCATTTAACGATGTTCGAACATGCCTTGCAGGCAGGTAATGGTTATGGTTTTGGTATGAGAAGGGGATTTGGTACGCGTTACGCCATGTGGCCAGGTATGATGGGCGGTTATGGATATGGTTACAGAGGAATGATTATGTGGATAATATTTTTGATTGTTCTTGTTGTGGCAATTTATTTTATTGTGCGGGCGATAAAGGCAAAGAATGTTGCCGGTCAGTCTCAGGATACGCCGCTGGATATTATTAAAAAGCGATACAGCAAAGGCGAAATTACCAGAGAAGAGTTTGACCAGATGAAGAAGGATTTGGAATAGCACTGTTAACTAGCTAGGGAGAATTTAAATGAAAGTATTGGGCGTTATGGGAAGCCCCCGCATTGGCGGCAACAGCGATATCCTTCTGGATGAGGCTCTTTCCGGCGCTAAGGAAGCCGGGGCGGAGGTGGAAAAAATTATTCTGGATAAGCTGAAAATATCCGGCTGTCATGACTGCAAGAAATGTAACGAAACCGGTCTTTGTGTGATTAAGGACGACATGCAGGAAATCCATAAAAAGATTTTGGAGGCCGATGCCATCATTCACAGCTGCCCGGTTTATTTCTGGGCGATGACCGCACAGATGAAAGCGTATCTTGATAGGTGGACAGCGCTCTTTGACGCCGAATGGCGCTGGCAGAAAGCTTATTATCCGAAAATGAAGGGCAAGCGCATTGGCCTGATTACCGTGTGCGGCGATCCAAACCCGCATACGGCTGATCCGATTGTCCATAGTTTTAAGTCAACAGCGGATATGACAAAGCTAAGCTGGCTCGGAGCTGTAATGGCTTCAGCCGCCGAAAAGGCAGATATTATCAACGACAAAACTGCGATAGGGCAGGCTTTTGAATTGGGCAAAAAGGCCTCTCAGATGCAAAAAAAATAACTGTAGAAGAACAGGCCGCCAAAATCTTTTAAGGATTTTATATCAGGGGTTAGACAAATTTATAGATTTCGGGATATTTAATTTTTAAGAGAAGGTTTGCCAGATGATACTTACTTAAAATATATTATGTCAATAAGGATTTGACCCCTGTTTCAAAAGTCAGGGGTCAAATCCTTGTGTTGTTAATTATTTCTTCTTCTTTTTCCAGGTTGCCAGATCGTTTGGCGTCCAATCCTGCAGCATTATGTGCGTGCCGTTGGGACCGCATTTAGCTACCTGGATGGAATCTACTCCCTGACGCTGATCCTTAGTCCAGGTTATCGGAGCTCCGAGACCTTTCCAGCCTCTGAAATTTTCCAGTTCCTTGATAACTGCTTCCGTGCTGAGATTTCTTCCTGTTCTTTTCAGGGCCTCAATTAACGGCTCAACGTAGATAATTCCCACGCTCATATAAACACCCCAGTTGTCTTTCGGGGCGAACCGCTTTGCCGCGTTTCTGTATTTTGTCACCAGTGGATCTTTAGAATCCGGCTCGGGAGCGGCGGCGGAGGTAATAACTCCTTCGTAGAGGCCGTCCGAAATTTTATACATAACCTGATAATCGGAAAGCCCGGTATGAGAAATCCATTGAGGCTTGTAGCCGATACTGGCGCTGGTTTTCAGCATCATTATGGCCACGGAGGGGTTGACCCACATGAAAACTGCTTCGGCTCCCGCGTTTCTCAGTCGCAACACCTGTGAAGAAACGTCCGTAGTAGTAGGCTCTACGGGGATTTCCAAAACCAGTTTCATGCCCAGCGCATTAAGGCGCTGCTTGCAACCTTCCAGGCCGACTTTGCCAAAAACATCATTCTGATAAAGAAAACCAATTTTCTTTAATCCTCTTTTTTCCACAATATACTTGGTCAGGATGCTCGTTTCATCCTGGAAAAGTGGATAGGCGTGGAAACGGTAACGGCTGGGCGGATCATCAATGGGATTGAGCGAAGCGGTGCCGGGCACAACCCATAATATCTTTTTGCTGTCGAGATAACCTTTCACGGCATGGGAGCCCGCTCCGGAAACGCCGCCGGTGAAGGCAAATATCCCCTGCCTATCTACCAGCTCTCGTACCACGGCCATCGCCTGAGAGGGGTTATACTGGTCGTCACGGATAAAATATCTGATTTTTCTACCGTGGATGCCGCCTTCCTCGTTGACCAGATCAACCAGCACGCTGGTTCCCCTGGCCACGGCACCCCAAAGCGCCGCTGGTCCTGTCTGAGGGCTGAACTGCGCAATGCGAATTTCTTTGTCGTCAAAACCGAGCTTTTGGGCGAAAGAATCATTTACCGCGACAAAAAACCCCAGAGTTGCAATAACTGCCGAAATACAAAAAAAATTTTTCAAACTCACTACATTATCTCCTTTTCATTGAATTGCTAATAAACTTCCTTGTTGGGGGCGTAACTATATGAAAGCGTATTTTGTGTCAAGTAATATCGGCGTCAAAAAGTGGGGTTATTTGCCAAATTAATTCTGGTTTCAATATATTTATCCAATAATAATAAGAATTTAAATGAATTGTTTTCATCACGTCCTGGTGCTGCCAGCGACATCTACAAGGCATCAGCTTTAGGGGATAAATAAAACCAAAGAATATTAAGCGAAATATAGTAACATTATGCTCTCCAGTGGACGGCGAAATCGCACCCGCGAATGTCCACTTCTTGGGACCTTTTACTGTGCTTTTAACAGGTATAGTTAATGACAGTGATCGTTTTTTATTAATTATGTCTCCCCATACCCCGGGCAATTGCCCTGAACATCTCGATAGATTCTATCTCCATGTCGTCGCCGTCTTTATTGTAGTTTTCGTAAGCTGAGGTTTTAGCAATCACTATATTGTATCGAGGGTAAATGTAGATTGCCTGGCCATATATGCCAATTGCCAGGTAATCGCCATCAGGCTTTTCCGGAATCCACCAAAAGTTGAAAGGCGTCTATTGCTTCTTAGGCATTTTTGTTTTCCAGCGTTGGTGGAACCAGAACCACTGCTCCGGATATTCGCGCACAATTTCTTCGATGATTTTTGTAAAGCGCTGAGTGTTGAAAATCAGATCCGCTTCGTAATTGCCCGTGCGGACGGCTTCAATGGGAGGTTTTACGATAATCTTGTATCTACCTGATTTTTGCCGGGCGGGAAAGATGGCGATAACCGGCGCGCCGGAGCGCATGGCCATTACGGCAAGCCCCGCTCCCGTGCAGGCCGGCCGCCCGAAAAAATCAACAAAAACCCCTTCATAAGTATCTACATTCTGATCACTGAGAATGCCGATAATTTGATTCTGTTTCAACAACTCCATAATTTTTTTTCCGGAGCCGCCCTTGGGGATCAAACTGTTCCCGCGCATGGTGCGCACATATTCAACGATATTATCGATAATTTTGTTATCCAGCGGCCGGTAAACAATATGGATCGGCCTGGCATAAATCGGGATGCCCACCGGCAATAATTCCCAGTTTCCGAAATGCGCGACAATGGAAAGGATGCCTTTGCCCTTGGCGTTGGCTGTCAGGTAATTTTCATAACCATCCACGTCCAGCCAGTTGTGCGCGTTTTCTTTTGTGATCGAGGGCATTTCCGGAAATTCTGCGCCGACAATAGCAAAATGACGATACGTCCCTTTCGCAATTTTGATAATTTCCCTGTAGTTTTTTTCCGGGAAGGAGCGTTGCAGATTGTGCAGGGTTATTAAGCGGCGCCGCGAGTCGAGGTGATAGAAGATAATAAATAAACTTATGAATATTGCTTTGCGCACAAATCTCGGGATTAACCGGAAAACAAATAAAATTAATGTTGTGGTTTTTGTTTTTTCAACAGCCATCAGTGTGCCTCATCCCAGTTATAGCCTGCGGCAATTTCCACTTTCAGCGGCACCTTAAGCTTGATTACTTCTTCCATTTCTTTTTTAACCAGCGCCGTGACTTCTTCTTTTTCCTTTACGGGCGCTTCCAGCACCAATTCGTCATGCACCTGCATGATCAGGCGCGCCTCGAACTTTTTTTCTTGTAACAGATGCTCGATGTTTACCATCGCCACTTTAATCAAATCCGCGGCTGTGCCCTGGATAGGGGTATTGATCGCCATGCGTTCGGCGAATTGCCGCACCGAAGGAATCTTGCTTTTAAGCTCCGGCAAATAGCGGCGGCGGTTTAAAAGAGTGCAGATATAACCGTCGCTTTTTGCTGTTTCCAAAACAGCATCTAGATACGCGCGCACCTTATTGTAGCGGTTGAAGTATCCGTCAATGTAAGCCTGCGCGGTTTTTTGCGTAACACCAAGCTCTTTGGCCAGGCCAAAAGCGCTCATGCCGTAAAGGATGCCGAAGTTGATAACCTTGGCCTG
>DHGA01000053.1:13826-15279 GCA_002402545.1 Syntrophaceae bacterium UBA4810 | reverse complement strand
CACAATCCGGCGCCGCGATAAAGGCCTGACGGATTCTTTTACCTTCCAGCGTGCGGATGGGAATATTCTGCAGATTAGGATTGGAGCTCGATAGTCTTCCAGTTGCCGTTGCTGTCTGGTTATAAGAAGTGTGAATTCGGCCGGTCTGCGCGTCAATCAGCGCGGGCAGGGCGTCCACATAAGTTGATTTTAATTTGGCCATGCTGCGATAGGCCAGGATTTCGGCGGGCAGTTCGTGGCTTTGCGCCAGATAAGAGAGAACTTCCACGTCCGTGGAATATCCTTCTTTTGTTTTTCTGCCGGTGGGCAGTTTCAGCTTTTCAAAAAGAATCACCTGTAGTTGTTTGGGAGAATTGATATTAAATTTTTCTCCGGACAGTTTGTAAATCTTTTCTTCGGAAAGCGAAAGTAATTGTCCTAGCTCTTCCGACATTTGTGTTAAAATCTTTGTGTCAATGAGCACGCCCTTTTTTTCCATATTGGCCAGAACTTGTAAAAGCGGCATTTCTACTTTGGTGTAGAGTTCATCCGCCTGGATTTCCTTGAGTTTGCCCGCGAGAATTTGTTCCAAGTTGAATATGGCGGCGGCGCGTCCGGCCCCGTGCGCGGCTATTTTGTCAATATCCGCTTCAGCCAAACGATTATTTTTACCTCCGGCGATTTCCTGCGCTGATTGTAACTGTTCATGCAGATATTCCCAGGCGACTTCCGCGAGTTCGTAAGAATGCTTAGCGGGGTTAAGCAGATAGGCCATCAAGGCGGTATCGTCGGCATTTTGGACATTTAAATCCGCCTGCGAGACAAGAGTGGTTTTTAAATCATGAAAATATTTTTTAATCCTGTCATTTGTAAAAAGAGGAGCCAGCGCGCTTAAAACCTGTTTTCTATTGAGCTGTTCTTTAAGGTTTTGGTGTGCCAAGGGCAGATAAAAAGAATCGTCCTTCAGGGCTAATGCTATACCCAGCAAATTTGTGGGTTGATTTGTTGTCCGGATAAATTCACAGGCAAAGTTTTTGTGTTGTTGTAATTCATTAATGAGCTCAGACAACCCCTGCTCATTTACGATAATCGTACATTCTTTAGCCGCCGCGGGGTTTCCCTTTTTGATTTCATTCATCAGTGCGGTAAATTCAAATTCGCTGAAAAGTTTGGCTAATAGTTCTTTGTCTGGTTCTTTGCGCGCCGCGTCTTTCAGGTCAAAATCAATTTCTACATCTTTACGAATAAGCGCGAGCTGGCGGCTGAGCCTGGCCTGCTCGGCGTATTTTTTAAAGCTTTCGCGCAGTTTTACGTTGCGCAGATTATCCGCGTTTTCAATTACTGTTTCCAGCGAGCCGTATTCCTCAATCAATCTCTGCGCTGTTTTGGGGCCGACGCCGGGAACGCCGGGAATGTTATCCGATGTGTCGCCCATGAGCCCTAAAATTTCCACCACTTTATCCGGCGCCACGCC
>DHGA01000053.1:0-13703 GCA_002402545.1 Syntrophaceae bacterium UBA4810 | reverse complement strand
ATGGAAAAGCCGCGGATAATATCTTTAATAAAAGGTATCTGCGGGCTTAAGTCATCCGGCATGGGTTTGCGCGTGGCTTTGTAATCAGTGAATTCTTCGTGACGGGTGGTGGGGCCTTTCACGTCAAAAGCGACAACGATATAATCAGGCCTGATATCACGCAGAAGCTTCAGCAGCATATTGGTAAAGCCGTAAATAGCATTGGTGGGAAACCCCTTGGAATTGGTCAGCGCGGGAATCGCGTAAAAGGCGCGGTAGAGATAGTTGCTGCCGTCAACCAGGGCAAGCAGAGGGATTTGATTTTTTTCGGTCATGATTTAAAACTTATGAAGAAAGATAAGCTCACCCTGCCGCGAAAATTCTCATCAGGGTGAGCCTGCTTTCAAAGCAATTTAAATTTTTTATCTATAACGTTCAGCTTGTTTTCTAGCTTCTTCGAGCTGCTGCTGATATTGCTTGTTTAGCTCTTCCATTTTTTTTCTTACTTCATCTGCTGAAGAGGAGAAGTTGCGAAATTTATACTCTGCTCTTAACTGAATTAAGACCAGAAGCGCGAAAAGGATTCCGAAAACCAGCCACGCTTTTTTTGCTTCGATATTATGCACGTAAATGCTTGCCATGACGATAAAGAAAAGTCCAATGAGCGCGTTTAAAATTATTCCCGCGTAGGGGATAACCCCCAATATTGCGGCAATCGGCGCTAGAACTGTCAGGTAAGCAACGCATCTATATGAAGTTTCATAGTTTTCCTGTGAACCCATCAGTTTCCAAATCAAATACATTATGGCGGCACCGATGAAACTGCCAATAATGACGGCAAGAGGAATGAAGATAATGAGTCCCAGGCTGTCTAAAAACCCCCTGCTTACATAGCTTAACCCGATGATATTGATAATGGATTGTATGATTCCGGCGACAATACCCATAATGATTGCGAAAATAACGGGTTCCAGAAATCCGCCGGATTTGTGCATAGATTTAAAAAATTCCGCGGGTTTTGTTAAGATATTTAAGGCTTTCTGGGGAATTTCGGCAAAATCAAATTCTTTTATTTCCATGTTTCCCTACCTCCTTAAAAAGTATTTTTTTAACGTAAACTGAAAAAATATAGTGAACATTTCTCATGAATTGTCTTTGGCGTCAATAGGATGTTTTTTTGGTGTCAAGAAAACAAGTAAGTTGTCATTACACCCGAAGCGACAGTGCTTTTTATAATTCAAAAGACGCGTTGATTTTAAAAGTCCTTACCGCGCGCATGTCTAAAATATCAGTCACGCCGGTTTTTTCTTTTACATTATCAAGAAAAGATTCCAGTTCTTTAGCGCTTGCCGCGCTTACGGTAAACCAGATGTTGTATTCAGCGTCGCGTCGATAATTATGTGTAACGTTTTTGTTGGCGTTTACTGTTGTAACAAATAATTCGATTTTGTCCTCTGGCACGCGCGCGGCGCATAAAGTGCTGGATCGCCCCAGCTTGGCGCCGTCAAAAACAGCGCCGATGCGGCGGATGATTCCTTCGTTTTTCATTTTTTGCACGCGTGCCAGAACTTCTTCTTCGCTGATGCCACATTTTTTCGCGACAATGGAAAAAGGTTCTTCGGTCAGCGGGAATTCTTTCTGCAGAATGTTTAGTATCTTTTTATCTGTTTCTTCCATTTTAAAATATCCTATTTTGCCATTACGCCATCAATGATAAATTAAGTGTCATCGCGAGGAGTCTTTAGGCAACGAAGCGATCTCTGAGATTGCTTCGGTCGTTATTCTCCCTCGCAAAGACATTATAAAACAATCTTAAATCCCGGAATAAAGTATAAACATCGGGTTATTTTTTCGGCTCATACAAACACAACGGTTCCTCGGCCAGATAATCGCCGGTGGCCTCATAGGCGCGGGCGCGGCAGCCGCCGCATACTTTAATAAATTCACAGCGTCCGCATTTGCCTTTATATTTGCTGTAATCACGCAAGTTGCGGAAGATTTCTGAATTTTCCCAGATATCGGCAAAGCTCTGCTTCAGCACATTGTCGCAATCCAACTCCAGATAACCGCAGGGCTGAACCTGCCCTACATGGGAAATAAAACAGAAAGTGATGCCGCCCAGGCAGCCGCGCGTTGATTCATGAAAATGGCCGCCCGCTTTTTTTGCCGGCTTTGCGCCTTTAATTTTCTGCTGGCGCATAACGCGGAAATAATGCGGCGCGCAGGTTGCCTTGAGCTGAATAGGGCAGGTGAAGCTCTGTTTGTGAAACCACATCAGCGTTTCTTCATAGTTGGCGGCGGTAATGGCTTGTTCGGCTAATTCTTTGCCTCTGCCTGTGGGCACAAGCAAGAAAATATGATGCGCGGCAGCTCCCAAATTGATGACTAAGTTTTGTATTTCTTCAATTTGCCGCAGATTTGCTGTGGTGATGGTTGTATTTATCTGAAATTCCATACCCGCGGCTTTCAGCGCCTCAATGCCGCGCATCGCTCCGGCGAAAGCGCCCTGCTCGGCGCGAAAAGCGTCATGGCTTTCGGCGTCTTTGCCGTCAATACTGATACTGACACGCTGAATGCCGCTTTCCATCATTTTTTTTGCGATTAATTCATCAACCAGTGTGCCGTTGGTCGCCATGACCATGCGCAGGCCTTTTTTTGTGCCATACTTTGCGATGTCAAAAATATCCGGCCGCATCAGCGGCTCGCCGCCGGTGAGAATAATAACGGGTTTGGAAAAAGAGGCAATTTCATCAATCAGATTTAAGCAATGTTTTGTGGAAAGCTCTCCCGGATAAGGGCCGCAATTAGAAGCGGCGCGGCAATGGACGCAGTTTAAATTGCAGCTGCGCGTGACTTCCCAGGCGATCATACCCACATTATTATCCATTTTTTTACCGATCTTGTTTGAGGACATTTTTTAAAATTTATGCGGCCATTTTGCCAGATGAATCGCAGGAGTCAACAGGAATTTGCTTTTTAAGACGGGTGAAGAGGGCTTATATGGTGTCGCGCGCGCGGTCAGAGTTTTATTATAAGTTTTTGTAAATTAAGGGATTTATCTGTTGAAAAAAGCAGGCAAATAGTTTTTACCTATGGCATTGATTTTTATTGCTTGACCTCAAAGAGCAACGCAAATATGACAGGAAAACTAAAAATGCTATAAGGATGGAATAATATGGAAATTATGAAGTGGGAAAAAGACGAAACAGTGGCAATTTTGACCATGACCAATGGAGCAAACAAGCAGAATCTCGATTTTGCCAATACTATGAACGCGATGCTCGATGAAATAATCGCCGACAAGACTGTTACCGCCCTGATTATCACCTCCAATGATGAAAAGAACTTTTCACAGGGGATAGACGTGGAGTGGATTCTGGATAAAGCGCAGAAAAAGGAATACCAGCCGGTGATTGATTTCATCCGCGGGATGGACATTGTTTTTAAAAAACTTGTTGCCTATCCAGTGCCGGTTATCGCGGCGATAAACGGTCATGCTTTCGGCAATGGGTCGATAATGTCTTGCGCTTGCGACTTTCGCTTTATGCGTTCCGACAAGGGCTTTTTCTGTTTTCCCGAGGTGAATCTGGGAATTCCCTTTCGTGCCGGCATGAATGCGTTTATCAAAAAAGCCGTTCCCATGTATAAACTTGTGGAAATGCAGCTTACCGGCAACCGCTATACAGCGAAGGAAATGGAAGCGCACCATGTAATTTTAAAGGCCTGCGAGGACCAGGCCGACCTGATGGCTCAGGCGCTGGCCTTTGCAAAAACTTTTAAAAAGAAACGCGGCATATTTGGCGAGTTAAAGAAACGTCTGCATAAAGAGATTATTGAAATTCTGGAGGCACCTGATGAGCTTGCCTCCGGCGGCTCGTTTTCTCTTACGATAGACGACTAAAAAAATTGAATAATTATCAGGAGTGAAAAAATGAAAACAGCAATTACAGAAATGTTTGGCATTAAGTATCCCATAATCTGCGGCGCGATGATGTGGCTTTGCAAACCGAAACTCTGTGCAGCGGTGTCCAACGCGGGCGGTATGGGGAACCTCACCGCCGGCAATTATCCTACTGAGGAGGAATTCCGCGCGGCGATCAGGGAGACCAAAAAGCTGACCGACAAACCCTTTATGGTAAACGTGACGATTCTCCCTTCCGTGCATATCACCGCGGAACATCATAAAATGTACCTGCGCGTGTGCGCCGAAGAAAAGGTGGCGGGCCTCGAAATTTCCGGCACGCCCTTGGATAAAGCCGTGGGTATGGAATTTATCGATATTTTGAAAAAAGCCGGCGTCAAGATGTTTCACAAGGTCGGCTCGGTGCGCCATGCCGTGCACGCGGAAAAAATCGGCTACGACGGCATTTACGCCGCGGGAATTGAAGAAGGCGGCCATCCGCTCAATGATGATGTAACCACCATGATTTTAACTCCGCGCATTGCCGAAGCGGTGAAAATTCCGGTCGTTACCGTAGGCGGCGTCGCGAATGGCCGCACGATGGCGGCGGCGCTTGTTTTGGGCGCCGAGGGCGTGATGATGGCCACGCGTTTTGTGGCGACAAAAGAATGCGAAGTGCACGAAAATATCAAACAGGAAATTATCCGCCGGCAGGAATTTGAAACCACGCTCATGTGCAAATCAATCGGCCTGCAGGGCAGGGCAATAAAAAACAAGGTTGTTTCCGAAGTTCTGGCGCTCGAAGCCAAGGGCTGCGGCCTGGAAGACCTGATTCCGCTTATTTCCGGTCAGAGGGTGAAGGAAGCCTGGGAAACAGGCAATGTTGATAACGCGCCCATGATGATGGGGCAGTCGGTAGGTTTGATAAAAGATATTCCCACCTGCAAAGAGGTTATCGAAAGGATGGCTAAAGAGGCAGCAGCGGAAATCGGGCGGGTTACAGGATTGCTCAAAGCGTAGTCTATGTAAGGCCTTTAGGGTAAATGGTCGGTTAAAATAATTATCCCCGGAAGGGTGATCAACTTCCGGGGATTTTTTTGTACCTTTTGTCATGGCGCCGCGTGCCTTTTCTTTTTCCGCCATTGCGAACCGCCGCAGGAAGGTGAAGCAATACGACGCAGTCGCCGCGATAATCTCAGGCTTTTGAGTTTAGTGTAAGAGATTGCTTCACTCCGCTTACGCGGCTTTCGCAATGACACGGGGAGTGTCATTGCAAGGACACAGTTCGGAGCTGGGCGCAATGGCCAAGGCGCATATCTTTCAAGTGCTGTCATTGCGAGGCCTGATTTATCGGGACGAAGCAATCTCAAGAGTAGCAGACAGTTAAATAGATCGCCGCATCGCCTGACCGCCACGCTGCGCTCGCGGCTTCGGCTTATCCTCACGATGACACCGCTTTGTCATTCCGAGCCGCGAAAGCGGCGAAGGAATCTCTGCGCTGCGGCGAGAGATTGCTTTACTCCGCTTAAGCGTCGTTCGCAATGACCAATTAGTATAGGGGGCCTATATATGAATCAGTAGTTAATGTTTAAAACCACCGGCCGGTAAATGAATAGATTCCTGCGGATAAAGCTGGTTTCTGTATCCTCTTCCAGCGAGTTGCACACGTAAGTGGCCACGATATTTCCGCGTCCTGAAAACTGCGCATGCTCCTTGCCCGCGTAGCAAAAAGTATTTTTGTCAAAAAGCGGGCTTTGCTCATCGACTTCAGGTATTTTTCCGGCCAGTATTTTTGGCTCTGTCCACGGGCCTTCAGGGCTTGAGGCTTCCTGATAAATAAGCTTGCTTCCCTTGTCTTTTGTGGAAGTATAAACGGCTATCCATTTGTTTTCATTGGGCCGGTAGCGCACGGAGAGCTCCGATAAAGCATCGGCAAACATGATTTTTACGCGCTGCGCGTCGAGTTTTTTCTCCCATTTTCCGTCATTGTTGAAATATTCTATATTCCAAATTTTGTCGTTTATCTCGTTGGCCAAAACACGCGCCAGAATGTTTCCGGGAAAAACCGCGCTGCCGGCGGTAAATTTACACAAAGGATAAAAATACACATAGTCGCGGTGAACTATTGCCGTGGCGGCTAGGGATGTAATTTCCGGCGGGATTGATTTTGTTATATCCAGATAATCAATTCTCCACGTGTGGGGATCAGCGGGCGTAAAATCCTTTATCACGGCAATTTTATGTCCGGCTACTTTGAAGTTGAAAGGCGCGTGTTCTTTGGGCAGCGCTTCAATAACCAGCAGAGGAATATAGAGCGTGCCGTTGGCGATAAAGGGATCCTGCGGCCAGAACCATTCCTTTTCGCCAAAAGATGATATAAATTCTCCGTTTTTATTTTTTATAAAATATTTAATTTCGAACTGGCCGCTTGATGAGCAGTTGGAGATGGCCAGCGTTGTTCCCAAAACCACATCCATGCCGACGCGGTCATTGCGTCCTTTCTCTTCCGAAACAAAAGTATCGCCGAAGAGCCACAATGTCCGTTCTTTATCCAGCGCTATAGAATAGGCCCCGTCGCCGCCATACCAGCCGTCTTTATCTGGGAAGCTGGGCAGGCATTGTGTCGCCGGAGCAACGGCGGGATAGATTATTTGCTGAACACTTGAGCAGAAAAAAAGAAATATGCTCAATAACAACAATATAATCCGGGATAGTTTTTTCATCATGCCTTATTTATTATCATATAATGTATTTAATGACCAAGGGGTAAAAGCTGAAGGAAATCGATATTTTTCTCATTGATTTTTTGCCGAACATTGAGTAAAAAATCACTCATAATATATTTTGCATTTTAAACAAGGAAAAGGAGGAAAAAGAGCATGAAGAGAAATTGGTTATCTGTTTTTGCGGCTTTGTTGTTGCTTGCGTTTCTGGCCGCGCCGGTTTCGGCCTGGCAGGGCAGAATGGCGGGCGTGGGAGACGCTTATGGTTTGATTGAGGATGAGTCCGATTACCTGACGCATCCGGCGGTTATCGCCATGGGCAAAGGGTTTAACGCCTATGGCCATTATCGGCTGACCTATGACAAAACCAGCAAGTGGGATTACAGCGTCAGAGAACCAGGAACTGTTTATATTTACCCTTATGAAGCAAAAGGCGATGAATGGAAGCATGAGGGTCAGGTTGGTGCTGCCTTTCAGTTGGGCGCGGGCAGGCTGGGTATCTTCTTTGATTATGTCGGAATAAAAGGAAGATATGACGGCAGCGAAAGTTATTACGAACATGAGGGTGATGAAGCAGACTATCTTTCGTTTGATTTGAAAAATGATTTGAAAAGCTATGCCCTGCGCTTTATTTATGGTGTGCCGATTGGCGCGGTCAAGCTGGGCACAGAAGTTCAGATTGCCTATCGCGATGAAGAAAAAAGAGTCATAAGGATTATCGATGGAGGTGCTTCCATAAACCCCTTTACGGCGGCCAACGATTACCCACAGTATAATTTTTTCCCTTATATGATTCCCTTTAAATCCAGATACTGGGAAGCGCAGGGTAAAGTGTCTGCGGCAGGCCAGATGGGGCCCGCCAAATACGCTGTCACACTTAAAGGAGGGGTTCCTTTTGCCACGGACAATAATTATGTACGCACAGAATATGAATTTGATGGAAAGGTTAAAGGTTTCAATGTCGGCGGTGATTTTTGGCTGAGAGTTCCGGTGAGTGCGACGGTGGTTTTGCCTTTTGTGGTGAGCGCCGGGTATAAGAAAATGAAAAGAAACGGTTCTTACGAAGACGAAGGTGCTGTATATGAGCATGAAGCGGAAAATATCTTTGCGCAGTTAGGCGGAGGCGTGGATGTCACTCCTGCCAAAGGTACAAGATTGGCCGCGGGGATTTACTATACCTACCTTCAGACGAAACAAAATGCTTACTTCGATGAATATAATTATCCCGATATGCCGGAATATTCCGAGCATCGCCTGACGTTAAAGATGCTGGCGGAAAAAGAACTAACCCCTGCGTTTGCTCTGCGCGGCGGTTTCAGCGCTTTCTATGGCTTTGTGAAAAGTGATTACGCCTATCAAGATTTCAGCGAGGAAGGGGAATTCAATACTTCTGCCGACGGTTTCGTGTGGGGCTTAAATGTTTCTCTTGGTGCTACGGTAAAGTTAAACGCGGTTGTTCTTGAACCATTTCTCAACGGTGGATACGCCTGGTATAAGACCGACGGCGACGGAATTCTAGTGGGGCCGTATGTCGGAGGGCCATATTATATTGAAACCGAATTCAAGAAAAATGACTGGCATGTCGGCGGCGGTTTGTCGGTGCGGTTCTAATTTAGATTACAAAATGATTTAAGAAAATTGGGAAGGGCGGGTGATAAAAACCCGCCCTTTTTTTATTATCATCGGCCTTTAAAATCCGGCGGCCGTTTTTCGATGAAAGCGGTAACGGCTTCTTTGATATCATCGGAAGTCATCAGCACCATATTCTTCTGCATTGCCAGTGCCATGCCGTCATGGACGTTGGCGTAGCGACTGTAATTAAGCACTTCTTTAGAGCAGCGCACGCCCAAGGGCGCGTTTTGCGCGATTTCGGCGGCAAGTTTTTTCGCTCCCGCCATTAACGCTTCTTTATCTTTATAAACAGCGTTAACCAAACCCATTTTCTCCACAACTTGCGCGGGATATTCGGCGGCAGTATAGGCCATCTGCCGGGCAAAGCCCTGTCCGACAATTAACGGCAATCTTTGGAGTACGCCCATATCAGCGACCAGACCGATGGCTGCTTCCTTTAAGCAAAAAGTAGCGTCCTCGGTACACAGGCGGATGTCGCAGGCGGATATTATGTCTAGCCCGCCGCCGATACAGCGGCTGTGCACGGCCGCGATTACCGGCTTGGGGCATTCTTCAATGGCGTTGCAACTGTCGAAAAGCGACTGAGAGTTTTCCACGGATTCAATCACGCCTTTGGCCGTCGCTTTGAAATGGCCTGCGGCTTCTTTCAAATCAAGGCCGGCGCAAAAAATCCTGGCTTTACTGGCAAGGATTATCGCTCTTACTTCATCCATTTTTCCCAGCTTCTGGAAAACATCGGCAATTTCCGCGGCAAATTCGAGGCTGAGCGCGTTTAAACTATTCGTCCGGGCCAGCCCCACTTCTGCCACGTAATTTTTAATTTCCAGCTCAATAAACTTATATTTCATACATCCTCCTTAAGGATTTTATTATTTAGTTAAAGGTTAAGAGCTCATATTCTAAATTTTTAGTTTTGTCCACTGCATATCTTCACTTCGCCAAGCCATAATAATACAAAAAACACTTCATATTCAGATATTTAAGCCTATTGGTGAGGTCCTAAATTGAGGGAATAATAATTTTCAACCGCCGGTCAAAACAATTTGAATTCAAAAATAAAGTTTGCTAGGGTGAAATGCTATTAGGGCAAATGGCTTGCGTCTCGTGAATATTAGGAAAGAGGTTTAAACTGTCCTGGATTATTTCAGATGATTTTCTTCCCGCGAACATATTTAACGAATATATCAATTGCCCGGAGTCATTATCTTTTCAAAGTTTGTTTTAGGACGTATGTAATGATAAAAAAATAACTTAATTTAAAACAGGGAAAGGATGAAAAAAATGAAGCTCGAAGATGTGAAAAACGTATGCGTGGTCGGGGCCGGAAACATGGGCCATCAGATTTCTCTTCTGTGCGCGATTTACGGCTACAAAACCAAGTGTTCGGATGTTGTGCCGGAGATGCTCAAGAAGGCGGATGGTTTTGTCAATAAATATCTTCCCGGCAGGGTGGAAAAGGGCAAAATGACCAAGGAACAGGCCGAGGCGGCAAGAAACAATATTTCTTTTACTGCCGACATGAAAGAAGCGGCCAAAGACGCTGATTTTGTAATTGAAGCGGCCACGGAAGTATTGGATCTGAAAAGAAAGATATTTGCCGATCTGGATAAGGTTGCCCCCGCCCACGCGATCCTGGCGACGAACAGTTCGTTTATAGTGAGTTCGCGCATTGCCGATGCCACGAAAAGGCCGGAAAAAGTTTTGAACATGCACTTTTTCAACCCGGCGCTGGTCATGAAACTGGTGGAAGTGGTCAGGGGCCCCCATGTTTCGGAAGAGAGCGCCAGGATTACCATGGAACTGTCGGCGAAAATGGAAAAAGTTCCGGTGCTGATTAAAAAGGAAGTTGACGGCTTTTTGCTCAACAGGATTTTCCGCGTGATTTCCCGCGAAGCCCTGTGGATGCTCGATATGGGTGTCGCCTCTGTCGAAGACATCGATAAGGCGTGTGTTTACGGAGCCGGGCATCCGATGGGTCCCTTCCGCCTGAATGATTTAACTGGCATTGACCTCGCCTATATCATGGGTATGGAAAGTTTCAGAAAATCAGGCAATCCCGCTGATCTTCCCTCACCGAGTGTTGTCGAACATTACGTGAAAGGGGAATATGGAGAAAAAACCGGCAAGGGCTGGTATGAATACAAGAAACCGGAGAAGAAATAAATAATTATCCTGAAAAGGCTAAGCCACTACGCAGAAAGATGAAGGCGGCATAACTTCCTCCTTTCGTTCTGTACACGGATATATCTCCGGGATGCTTTCTGCGCGGTTTTTTTTCGCGTATTTGCTTAAAAAAAGTTAAAAATAAAATAAAAGAGGTGATCTATGAGTAACAGAGAAGTTGTATTTGTAGAAGGAATGAGGACGGCGTTCGGCAGGATGGGTGGCACATTGCGCGATTTCAGCGCGGAACAATTGGCCGGTATCGGCATCAAGGGACTGGTGGAAAAAACGAAAATCAAGGAAAAAGGCAAAGTGGATTGCGTTTTTCTCGGTTCAGCGGCGCACTGCTCGCGCGCGATGAATCCCGCACGCTGGGCTCTTCTTTACGCGGGCCTGCCCTATGAGACATCGGCAAGTTATATCGAGATGCAGTGCGGTTCGGCGATTGACAGCATTAATCACGCGGCATGGAAGATTCTTGCCGGTGAGGCGGATGTGGTTATTGCCGGCGGCATGGAAGCTTACAGCCAGATACCCGCCAAATTTTCCATGAGTAGTCCCCCTTATCGTTTGATTCCGCCGATGCCGATGGTGCCGGAACTTTCTCCCGTGCCCGAGGAATGCATCGGCATGGGTATAACCGCGGAAAATCTGCAAAAGATGTATAACATCTCGCGTCAGGCGCAGGATGAATTTAGTCTGCGCTCTCAGGTGCTGGCGAAAAAAGCCATTGATGCCGGATATTTTGTTGACGAAATTATTCCGGTCATGGTGCCGCAGGGCAAGAAAAATCCGCCGCTCGAGTTCAAAGTTGATGAACATCCGCGGATGACTTCCATGGAGGCGCTCTCTGCCCTTCCGCCCGCCTTTACAAAAGACGGGACGGTCACCGCCGGAAACGCTTCTGGGCGTAATGACGGCTCCGCTTTTGTTCTGATGATGACCAAAGAAAAGGCCAAAGAGCTGGGATACAAACCAATGGCTAAGTGGCTTGCCGGCGGCGATTATGGCGTTGATCCGAAGATTATGGGTATCGCTCCCGCATATGCTATGCCTATGGCGATAAAACGGGCAGGGTTAAAGCTTTCTGACATGGACGTGATGGAATGCAATGAGGCATTTGCCGTGCAGAATCTGGCGGTTGCCAAAGAAATGGAAAAGCAGACCGGCGAGAAAGTGAATATGGACAAATGGAATCCCAACGGCGGAGCGATTGCCTTTGGTCATCCCAACGGAGCCTCGGGATCTCGTATCTGCATGTTTACCATGAGAGAGCTTATACGCAAAGGCGGGAAATACGGTATTTTCGGTTCCTGCTGCGGCGGTGGTCTGGGTGTGGCGACGGTTATTGAAAACTTGCAGAAATAACATTGTAAGGAAGTTTATTATTTAACCATAGCCTGTTGCGCGCGCCTTTTTCGGCAAGCGCGACAGGCTATGATCTTTTTAAGTTATTTATTTCTCCGATAAACAACACTGATAATAAAACATGGAAAAGACATGGATATTTTAATAAGCAGACAAAATGGTATTTTAATTATTGAATTCAACCGGCCCGAAAAGAAAAATTCGATTACCTCGGCCATGTATCAAACGATGGCCGACGCCCTAAAAACCGGCGAACAGGATAAAACTGTGCGCGTAATTTTATTTTGCGGCAAGCCGGATATTTTTACCGCGGGAAATGACCTGGAAGATTTTATGAACACGCCTCCCGGCAGTGATCTTGCGGATCGCCCTGTGGCTCAATTTATGCTGCATTTGATTGGAGTGACAAAACCGGTTATTACTGCGGTTGCCGGAGCCGCGGTCGGCATCGGCACAACCATGCTCTTGCACTGTGACATGGTTTATGCGGCTGATAACGCGAAATTTTCCATGCCCTTCACCCGGCTTGGCCTTTGCCCGGAATTTGCCTCCAGCATGTTGCTGCCGCAGGTTGTCGGTTATCCGCGGGCGGCGGAAAAACTTCTTCTGGGCGAGCCATTTTCGGCAGAGGAAGCATACGAGATGGGACTGATCAATAAAATATTGTCGCAGGCCCAGCTTATGCCGTATGTCCTGGCGCAGGCGGCCAAGCTTACGAGGCTTCCCGCGTCTTCATTGCGCACGACCAAAAGCCTGATGAAGGCTTATCAGGCTGATAAAATCAAAGAAAAAATGATGGAAGAAAACGAGCATTTCGGCAAGATGCTGCTTTCAGAGGAAGCAAAAGAGGCATTTACCGCTTTTTTCGAAAAACGCAAACCGGATTTTACAAAATTATCATAAAGCCGATTTGCATCTTATGCCCGGTCATTTTTTATACAGCGAATTTTTCAGGATATATTGACGGACTGAATCAGGAGTCAGATACCTGATGGACTTTCCGGATTCTACCCACTGCCTCATCCGCGAAGAAGAAATGTCCAAAAAGCTGACAGTGCGATAATAGATGACATGGCCGGTTGGCCCCTTAAAACCGTCAATTTTATCATCATAGTGAAACCGCGCGGCAAAATCATTTGGTAAAATTTTATCCAGCCCCATATTGTCATATCCAGGCCTGGTCATCACGGCGAAATTGCACATCAGAATAAGTTTTTCCCATTCTTTCCATGTGGTGATGGCCTGAAAGGCGTCCTGACCCACGATAAAATATAATTCCAGATCTTTTATGTATTTGCTTAAAAAATATTCCACCGTTTCCACGGAATAAGATTTGCCCGCGCGTAAATTTTCCACTTCGGAATAGGAAAAATTAACATTGCCTTCGATAGCCAGCTTAATCATCTGCTCGCGGTGATAAAACGAAGTAATTTCTCTTTCCAGCTTATGCGGCGGCCTGGATGAGGGCACAAAAATAATGCGGTTTAGATTAAAAAGTTCGAGTATTTCTTCCGCGCCGCGCAGATGGCCGAAATGAATAGGGTCAAAAGTCCCTCCTAATAGCCCCCATCTCATGCGCGCACCTGGCCGTTACCGTAGATGATGAATTTGGTTGTAGTCAATTCTTCCAGCCCCATCGGCCCGAAGGCGTGCAGCTTCGTCGTGGAAATGCCGATTTCCGCGCCCAGCCCCAGTTCGAATCCGTCGCNNGAATTTACTTCATTTAGAAATCTCTGCGCGTTGGCGTAATCTTTGGTGATAATTGATTCCGTGTGCAGTGATCCGTATTTTTCTATATGCGCGATGGCCGCGTCAATATCATCCACAACTTTGACGGCAAGAATTAAATCAAGATATTCCGCGTACCAGTCCTGCTCTGTCGCCGTCTCAATCTTTTTGATTATTTTTTTCGTCTGCTCGCAGCCTTTTATTATGAC
>DHGA01000071.1:3692-6775 GCA_002402545.1 Syntrophaceae bacterium UBA4810 | reverse complement strand
GACCGTGCGGGAATAGAATATTAAACGGCGAAATATTTTATTTAAATAAAAAGTCTGGGCTAAAAAAGAAATGCGGGGGAAGGATAATTCAAGTATCCCCCAAATGCCTTGGCAACGGTAAACGGCATTCGAAAAACTGCTTAAATGAGTTAATGAAAGATTTGACCATATTAACATCTAAGGAACAAGCCTCAATGTGCAAGGTGCTCATAATCTATCTATCAGCTATGGATCATGAACTATGAGTTTTTTATTCTTGCAATGTTTTCATTAAGTTGTATTATTCGCCCCGCATTACCGAGTAACAAGAAGGATGAGAGGTGAAAAATATATATTTCAAGACTTGGCCCAATTTCCCCCTAAATATGACATTGAATAAAGGTACAATGGATGCAAAAAATCGCTTTTTTTGATACGGAAGTTGACCCAACAAGCAGGAAAATTCTTGATATAGGTTGTATCAAAGACAACGGCAGCAAGTTTCACTCCACTTCAATAACCGATTTCACCGCTTTTGTCCGTGGCACGCCCTTTATTTGCGGTCATAATATTTTCAATCACGACTTGCATTACATCCGTGAAGCCATCAACGAGACAGGCGTTACAGCTGCCGGTATGATTGATACGCTTTACCTTTCTCCGTTACTTTTCCCTGCCCGACCCTATCATGCTTTATTGAAGGACGATAAACTTCAAAGTGATGATTTCAACAATCCGTTAAACGACTCCATAAAAGCCAGAGACCTTTTTTTTGATGAATGCACCGTCTTCCATAAAACGGATGAATTTCTGAAGCAAATTTTTTATTTGCTGTTACATGACAAAAGGGAGTTTTTGCCTTTCTTTCGCTTTGTTGGTTATGAAACTCACAACGCGGATACGGGAAAACTAATACTCAACAGGTTTTCCGGCCAGATTTGCAAGCACGCAAACCTGCCTCAATATATCTCAGAGTATCCTGTTGAATTAGCATATTGCCTGTCCCTCATCCATTGCGGCAACCGCTATTCCATCACACCCCGCTGGGTTTTAAAAAACTATCCCGCAGTGGAACACATTATGGTTGTCCTGCGTAACAAACCCTGTTTGACAGGTTGTCCATATTGCAATGAGGCATTGGACATCCACAAAGGGTTAAAACGGTTTTTCGGGTTTGAATCTTACAGAACTTATGCGGGAGAGCCATTGCAGGAAAGAGCGGTTCAAGCCGCCGCCGATAATAAATCCCTGTTGGCCGTATTTCCAACCGGTGGTGGAAAGTCTCTCACATTTCAGATTCCGGCCCTGATAAGTGCCGAAAGCACAAAAGGGCTAACGGTTGTCATTTCCCCTCTTCAATCATTGATGAAAGATCAAGTCGATAACTTGGAAAAAGTCGGGATTTCGGATGCCGTCACTATTAACGGTATGCTAGACCCCATTGAAAGAGCCAAATCTTTCGAACGGGTTGAAGATGGATCCGCATCCATCCTTTATATATCCCCCGAGTCGTTACGATCCATAACTATTGAACGGTTACTTTTGGGCAGAAAGATTGTCCGATTTGTCATTGACGAAGCACATTGCTTTTCTGCGTGGGGGCAGGATTTCAGGGTGGATTATCTTTACATTGGTGATTTTATTAAATCCATTCAGCAAAAGAAAAATCTTGAAGACGGGATTCCCGTTTCGTGCTTTACGGCCACGGCCAAACCGAAGGTCATAGAAGATATTGTTGATTATTTCCGCGAGAAATTGTCGCTCAACCTGGAAGTTCTTCGGTCAAAAGCGTCGCGAACAAATCTTCATTACAAGGTTCTTGAAAAAGACAGCGATGAAGAAAAATACAATATGCTCAGAGCACTAATCGAAGAGAAGAAATGTCCGACGATCGTTTATGTCTCCAGAACGCGAAGAGCCTATCAGCTGGCCGAAAGATTAACTCAAGATGGCCTGATGGCCAAGCCTTATCATGGCAAAATGAACGTGCAAGAAAAAGCCCTTAATCAAGACGCTTTCATTGCGGGTGCAGTAGATATCATGGTGGCAACTTCGGCGTTTGGAATGGGTGTTGACAAAAAAGATGTCGGCAGGATTATTCACTACGATATATCCGATTCACTGGAAAATTATATCCAGGAAGCAGGCAGAGCTGGTCGCGATGATAATATCTCGGCGGAATGCCTGGTGCTGTTTAATGATGAAGACCTGAGCAAGCACTTCATTTTACTAAACCAGACCAAACTGAGTATCAAGGAAATCCAGCAGGTTTGGAAGGCTGTCAAAAGCATAACCCAACTCCGCTCTTCTGTTTCTAATTCGGCATTGGAGATCGCGCGCAAAGCAGGTTGGGACGACAATGTTGCTGAAATAGAAACCCGGGTAAAAACTGCCATCGCCGCCCTGGAAGAGTCGGGCTATCTGAAGCGCGGACAAAACATGCCGCGCATTTTCGCAAACAGTATTTTGGTAAGAACCGCACAGGAAGCCATCAATAAAATAAATGCGTCAGAAAGTTTTGCCGAAAATCAAAAAATAAAAGCCATCCGTATTGTCAAGAAACTATTTTCAAGTAAAAGCCGAAGACACTCAAATGATGAGGTTGCAGAATCGCGCATCGATTATATATCCGATCATTTGGGCATAGTCAAAGAAGAAGTCATTGGCATTGTAAACCTGCTTCGCGAATTAAAGATTCTGGCAGACACCAAAGATCTGACCGCTTTCATCCGAAAAGGAGAACACAAGAATCGTTCCTTGGCAATGGTTGAGATCTACGACCGGATAGAACGCTTTCTTTTGCCATTTCTTGAAGAAGAAGGAGAAAAGACCTACCACCTCAAAGAACTCAATGAAATGGCCGAAGAAAAAGGCTGCGATGACGTTACGCCCAACAAGATAAAAACCATTTTCAATTTCTGGGCAATCAAGAATTGGATTAAACGCCATATCCTGGAATATTCAGGGAATCATATCGCTATTCAATTTATTCAACCAAAAGCTAACCTGAGAGATAAATTGGAAAAGCGGTATAATCTTGCGAGATTCATTGTTGAATTTCTCTTTGAAAAAAGCAAACTTGATCCCGAAAACGAGGCAGATGG
>DHGA01000071.1:0-3679 GCA_002402545.1 Syntrophaceae bacterium UBA4810 | reverse complement strand
GTAACGGTCTCCATAGAAGATATTGAAGATACGCTTTTTTATTTGTCGAGAATCGAAGCCATTAAGATTGAAGGCGGATTTCTGGTGGTTTATAACCAATTAACCATTAACCGGCTGGAACAAGATAATAAGAGAAGGTACAAGGTTGAGGATTACAAAAAACTTGATCAGTTTTATGCAAACAAGGTTCAGCAAATTCACATTGTCGGCGAATATGCCCGAAAAATGCTTGAGGATTACAAAAGTGCTTTGAAGTTTGTGGACGATTACTTTCAGTTGAATTATTCCTCCTTTCTAAATAAGTATTTCAAGGGAAGCCATCTGCATGAGATCAATCGGAACATCACTCCTGCTAAATTCAGGCAACTTTTCGGCGAACTGACTCCGACGCAACTAAATATCATCAAGGACAATCAAGCAAAGTTCATTGCAGTTGCCGCCGGGCCGGGCAGCGGAAAAACGAAGGTACTGGTTCACAAACTGGCTTCCCTGCTGCTGATGGAAGATGTGAAACACGAACAACTGCTGATGCTGACTTTCTCAAGGGCAGCTGCGACCGAGTTTAAGAAGAGACTTTTGGCCCTCATCGGCAATGCAGCCCTCTATATTGAAATAAAAACCTTTCACTCTTACTGCTTCGATTTGTTGGGCAAGGTCGGCAGCCTGGAAAAATCCGACACCATTCTCAAAAAAACCGTCGAAAAAATCAAGAACGGAGAGGTCGAGACCGGTCGGATTACCAAAACCGTTCTGGTTATAGATGAAGCACAGGACATGGATGCAGACGAGTTTGCCTTGATAGATGCACTGATGGAACAAAACGAAGACATGCGAGTCATTGCTGTTGGCGACGACGACCAGAATATTTTTGAATTCCGTGGCGCCAGCGCGAAATATTTAGATCGGTTTATTCAGGAAAAGCAGGCGGTCAAATACGAGCTGATAGAAAATTTCAGGAGCAAAAATAATCTGGTTAAATTTACCAATGCCTTTGCCAAAACCATTCGCCATCGCTTAAAAACCACCCCTGTCGTTGCCAGACAACGAGATAACGGATTGATAAAACTGGTAAAAGGTCAGGATGATAAACTAATAACGTCACTGGTGGAAGATATGCTTGCAACGGATATTTCCGGAACTACCTGCATTTTGACTAGAACTAATGAGGAAGCGCTGCAGATTGCCGGGTGTCTAAATCAGAAGGGCATGCCGGCAAAGCTGGTTCAAACCAATGATGGCTTCAGCTTATTCAATCTTCGGGAGGTGCGGTTTTTCTTAAATCGGTTAAATCTCGCTGATGATATTTTTATTATTGGTGATGACGTTTGGGAACAGGCGAAAAGAGATTTAATTAACACATTTGCAAGAAGCACAAAATTGGATGTATGCGCTAATCTGATAAAAGATTTTGAAGTGACCAATCCCAAGCAGAAATACAAATCGGATCTGGATGTCTTCATCAAAGAATCAAAACTCGAAGATTTTGTCCATGGAAGCGGTCAAGTTATTCTTGTTTCAACCATGCATAAAGCTAAAGGGAAAGAATTTGATAATATTTTTATAATGCTTACGAGCTATGGCGGCTCGTCAGATGAAGATAAGCGCTTGTTGTATGTGGGAATGACCAGGGCAAAGCAGCGCTTAAATATCTATTTCAATGGCGATCATTTTAAAGGCATTTCCACAGAAGGATTGGAACGGCAAAGAATTCAAGGCGGATATTTGCCACTGTCGGAAATGGTCATGAACCTGACCCATAAGGATGTCAATCTCGGATATTTTAAAAATGTCCAAAAACATATGGCAAGCCTGATGTGCGGTGACAGTCTTGTTAAAGCCGAAGAGGGCTGGGCCAATCCGGACGAGAAACCGGTTTTGAAGTTTTCAAAACTATTCAACGATAGATTGCTTGCAATTGAAAAAAGTGGATTTCGTCTTCAAAAAGTCAAGATCGGGTTCATCCTTTACTGGAAAGAAGAGGGTGCAAAGGAGGATGTAAAAATAATTTTGCCGGAATTGTATTTCAGCAAACACCCCTTGTAACGAAATTTGAACACATAAAAGAGATTGGGATCAGAAAATTCAGGTCAGGTCTTGAAAGCAAGTAAAAAAAAGAAGTCCAAGTCGGTGAAATTAAATACAAATTACGTTAAATAATGTCGGGTGTCCACGATGTCCTGGCACTCAACACTTAATTATTAAAATAAACGGAGAAAAATTATGTTTGCATGGTTAACCAATCCGGAAGGATGGATTGCCCTGGCAACCCTGACGTCCCTGGAGATAGTGCTGGGCATAGACAATATTATCTTTATTTCCATTCTTGTCAGCCGTCTCCCCAAGAATAAACAAAATTTTGCCCGCAACACCGGATTGATTCTGGCAATGTTGACCCGACTGGCTCTCTTAATTTCGATTGTCTGGGTTGTCAGCCTCACTGCGCCCTGGTTTGCCATACTCGGTCAGGAAATTTCGGGACGGGATGTTATTTTGATCGGCGGCGGTCTGTTCCTGCTAGCCAAAGCGACGCATGAAATTCATGGCAGTCTGGAAGGGGATCAGGAGGAAAATCCCCGGCTTATTTCATCCAGCGTGATCGCCGTTCTGATTCAGATTGCTCTGCTCGATATCGTCTTTTCTCTTGATTCCGTCATCACGGCTGTCGGCCTGGCCAAGGATATTTCCATTATGGCCATCGCCATCGTCTGCGCAGTAGGCGTGATGTTGTTCGCCGCCAAACCCATCAGCAAATTTGTTGATGCCCACCCGACCATAAAAATACTGGCGCTTTCCTTTCTGCTTCTGGTAGGCGTAACCCTAGTGGCCGAAGGATTTGACGTTCACGTCCCGAAAGGATATATCTACTTCGCCATGGCGTTTTCCGTAGGAGTGGAAATGCTCAATCTGCGCCTGCGCAATAAACAAATGAAACCCGTGAAACTGCGTAAAAAAAGTTATGTCGCGTAGATTGAGTAGAAACTTCAGTGTGAACATTTTTATAACAAATTCATCTTTTTCATCCGGTTAAAGTGCAGGGATTACAGTGGTGAGCAGCAAGATGAAAAAATCATATAAAGCCGCGCTTTTATCCACATTTGTCTTTCCCGGCGCCGGCCAACTTTATTTAAAAAAATATTGGAGAGGATTGGCCTTAGTGCTTTTTGTTTTCGCCGGATTGGGTTATATTATCCGGGTGGCTGCGGCATCCGCGCTTAGTGTTCTTGATGACGCTGTAGTGAAGTTACAGAAAGGCACTACAGATTTGCAGGAAATTTCCGGTATCACCGGATCAAAAATGTCATCCACAGATCCCTATTATGACGCAGTTCTCTACTTCATCATTTGCTTATGGATATTTGCCATCATAGATGCTTACATAATCGGTAAGCAAAAAGACCACCCGGATGAAGAGATTTAAAAAATGTTACTCTCATAATCACGGGCATGAAAAATCAAAAGTAAGCTACAAAAGATACCATGCCCTCCGCTTTGCGGGATTGTTCAACTAACCAATTCCTGCGCCTATAGTGATCTTTAGATTAGTCGCTTTTAGAATTGGAGTTTCACAAATAACAAAAGGAGATTTTAAAAATGTTTGAAATGGTACCTGTCGAAAAGCTAAAAACGATGATCGGCCAGGATAATGGCGTAAGCGATTGGGTTTTAATTGATCAGGAAA
>DHGA01000039.1:12932-22571 GCA_002402545.1 Syntrophaceae bacterium UBA4810 | reverse complement strand
CGCGTCCGAAAACCTTCCGCTGGAGAATCTACGTACGTAGCCTTCGTTTTATCACCTTCACGCTGGATTGCTCCCTAAGGCCGGATCGTCACCGCGCTATCCTGTAAGGTATTCGCCGCCCTCCCCCAGGCAAGAAGTTTGGCTATCCTGTCTAAATGACGTTCTGTTCCAGCCAACAGGAAAACCGGGCAGAACGTTAGCCGACTTAAGCGGCTAAAGCGTAATCGTAGTTGTCTGCGATTATATGTTTCCTACCTGTTTAACGAGGCCTGTAGGAACCTCGGNNACGCTTCTACAACTTCAAATGTCCCCGTCGAAACCGTGACGCCCCCAATCTTTATTTACAAGTAATATATTAAGTTATTACCTTTTTGTCAAAAGAACAATTATAATTGATGACTATTTGCTAAATGTAATCAATAAATTAACGTGATTGCTTCTCTTTTTTACGTTCGGCCAGGCGCATTTGCCTTCTTTCTTGCGCTTCCTTGTTTCGGTGGATATCTTCATCTGTCTCCAAAATAAGAGGCGGCAGGACGATCGGCCGGTTATTTCGATCAAGGGCAACATATGTTAAATACGCGGAACCAGTGTGCTTTTTTTCTCCAGTCAGCGGGTTTTCAGATTCAACCCGTACACCCACTTCCATCGATGTTTTGCCGACAAAATTAAGTGAAGCTTTAAGAGTTAAAAAATCGCCGATAAACACAGGGTGATGAAAATCAATGCGATCGATTGCCGCGGTTACGACATTTGCGCGCGCGTGGCGTAAAGCGGACACACCCGCCGCCGTATCGATTAATTTCATGATAGCTCCGCCATGAATATTACCCGCGGAATTCGCGTCTTCCGGATGCATTACCTGAGCTAAAACCACCCTGCTTTGGCTGACTTTTTTCCCATCCATAATTTCACCTGTTTTTGCTTTATACTTTAATTTGTTTAGATTTAAAATTGCGCGATATATCAAGGCGTTCTTCACGTTTTTTGATATCCTGACGGCGATCATGCAACTTCTTGCCTTTGCCGATACCTATTTCCACTTTGACCATGCTGTTCTTAAAATAAAGCTTCAACGGGATCAGAGACAGACCTTTTTCCCGTGATTTTCCATATAGCCTTTTTATCTCCCTTTTATGTAGAAGAAGCTTTCGGCTACGCAACGGCTCATGATTGTAGCGGTTACCATGATCGTAGTGTCCGATATGAAGTTCCCGCAAAAAAACCTCATCATCGCTTACAACAGCGTAACTGTCTTTTAAATTAGCCTTACCCGCACGGAGCGCCTTAACTTCTGTTCCCGTAAGCACCATTCCGGCTTCATAGGTATCAGTTATTTCATAATCACGCCGCGCCGTTTTGTTGGAAGCTATCAGTTTTTGTCCTGTATCCTCTTTTGCCATTGTTTGATTTTCACATTTATCCGATAATTTTTCTACATCTTTTTTGATAACGGCAATAAATAATCTGCTTTAACGTGGCTCATTGCTTTAAAAATATTATCACGAATATTTTTGTTATCTTTGGCCATATCGTTTAAAAGGTTTTTTATATACACTCTTTTTGATGTTTCACTTGTAGGGCATTCGTTTTTGACTACAGGGAATTTTCTTTCCTGGCAATATTTTTTTACCAATTCTTCGCGCATATAAACCAGCGGGCGGATAATATGCAATTTACCTCCAAAAATAATTTGTTTCGGCACCATCGTGCTAATTTCTCGCCCGTAAAACATATTGATCAGTAAAGTCTCGATTATATCGTCGCGATGGTGAGCGAAAGCAATTTTATTACATCCTTGGGCCGCTGTAATTTCAAATATTCTTTTGCGGCGCAGACGCGAGCAAAGAAAACAGGGATTTTTTTTATTGATCTCGGAATGCGCCACAATGCCGATATCCGTCTTGTCCATTATATGGCGATAATTATTTTCTTTAAGATATTTTTCCAGCGAATTATACGCTTTGTATGAAGGATCAAAGCCCATATCAATGTTCACAGCAACAAAAGAAAAACGCGGCACAAAGATCATTGGCGAATCAAGTAAATCAAGCAGAACATAGCTATCCGCTCCGCCGGATATCCCTATGAGCAGTTTATCTCCTTCCTCTATCATTTTAAAATCCATAATGGCTTTTTCCAGCCATTTTTTTAAATGACGGTATAATCGGGTATCTTTTTGTTCTTTACTTTGAGCAGTCAACATATTGTAAAATTCATCAGTTTGTTTTTCACTTTTACACTTAAATAATCATGTGCCGGTTCTGACATAATATTGAATACTATTAAAGAATGTATCTTTAAGATTTTTAACTAAAGTTATTGGAGAAATTTGAAAAGACGTCGGCGCAGAACTTCCATTTCCGCTCTGTTTTCCGTCAGTGAATATATTATTTCTTTTTTATCCGATTTTGCGTCCTTTGCTATACCGGATATTAGTCCCATTTCTTCCAAAAATTTGATTACATTGCTATAGTTTGATTGAGAAAGTGATTCTTTGCGCAGAATTTCACCTTTTTGGTATAATCTATCCGCCAATGTTCTTATTTTTTTAAGCCATTCTTTTTCCACCAAAGGACTCTTCTTTAAATAAGAACAGCTGCGCACTACTATCCAGTACGATTCCATATAATTATGAATAAGGCCAGCGAAAGACTTAAGCTTAATTCTTCCCCTGCCTCTGACTTCTATCCATACTCCATCTTCACGCTCTTCAGGTCTAATCATTTTTCTGTTAAACAAATACTCGAGAACGCCATTAACCTCTTCAACATCATCTCTCTCTTCATCAAAAATAAACTCATTCCATAGAAGTCTCTTCAGATATTTATAATCCGCCAGGATACGGCTTAACGGTATCACGTCTTCGTTGCTTTTTACCATGGATGTTGCTACAAAACTTAAAGGCACAAAGAAATGCAAAATGTTATTTTTATAATATTCCAGGTACAACCTTTTATCTTCATCCAGTGAATAGACAACTTCTTGCATTTCTTCCTCTTCGTCCTCGTCCGCGGCGAATCTGGTAATAAGATTGGATTGCATATAAATATTAATGGCATCAATAATAGCTCTTTCCCTGTTTGCAAAAGAAGCCGCAAATCTGACCTTTTTTATTACGAGAAATTCATAATATTCTTTCAGATTATCCATCAGTTCTTCATGGGAAATACCACGGCGGTCATGGCTTAAAATAACCGCAGCCAAAAGCGCAAATGGTGTAACAACAGATACTTCATTTATTCTTAAAACAATCTCATAACCTATTTTTCTGTAAAGTGCCTGTCTTTCCACAACCGTCATTTTTTCAATTGGTTTTTCTTGGACCGCGAGATATTCCTTCATGACAATAGGCTCGCCGATATTCAGATAAACTCGCCCGTATCGCTTGCGTAAGATACTGCTGCTTTTAATAATTTCGGCCGTATTTTCTGGTTTTTTTTGCTCTCCGGCCAGCTCTTTAAGATACGTTTTTTCCTCAATAACCCTGTCGTAACCGAGGTAAACAGGAATCGCCGCGAAATTTTCACAGTATTTATCCTGCAGCGCCTGTATGACCATGGAGAGCAGCCCGTACTTAGGCATAATCATTTTTCCGGTCCGGCTGCGGCCTCCTTCTATAAAAAACTCCAACGTTAAACCCTCTTTGAGAAGCATCGCCATATATTTGGCAAACACTTCCGAATAAAGTTCATTGTTCCGAAAACTACGTCTCATAAAAAAAGCGCCGGATGTGCGAAAAATGTAGCCCATGGGAAAGAAAGAAAGATTATCCCCCGCAGCAATGAAAGGCAGCTGGAGATTGTTTTTGTATAAAACATAGGAAATCAACAGATAATCTATATGTGAACGGTGACAGGGGATGATGACCAAAGGCATCTTTCTGGCGATATTTCTCAGCTTGGCCAAACCTTCCATATCTATTAATAAACCATCATAGATATTGTTCCAAAGCCATGTTAGTGTTTTTTCCAACATCTGAATAGATGTTTCGCTGTAGTCGGCAGCGATTTCATAAAGATATCTGCTGGCGTCTTTCTGCACCTTAACCAATTTCTTTTTTTCTCTTGCCGCGTAATCGTCGATGAATTTTCTGATGCTGTCATCTTCTAAAACCATTCCGATAATTTCACCTTTTGATTTCAGGACTGGCCCGACCACTACGGTTTTCTCTTTTTCAATACGGTCAATAAGTTCACCGCGCAGATCGTGAACGATTGTTTCCATCGGAGTTTTTTCGCTGCATACATTCAAATACTCGGCCAAATTGATAGGTTCGGAAGGAATGAGAAATGCTTTGTTTGCATAACGGACGAAAGTTATCAGGCGTCGGATAGTCCCGGTATGTTCCGTCTGTCCGAAAAGAACATTAATGATACTCTCGTCTTCCTTTTCCCGCCTTCTGCCGTAAGAAACGAGAATCGGGACAATGAATATGGGAAAATCGGCGTTTTTCTGAACATTTATGAGACTGGCGATTCCGCTTTCGGCGGTTTTGTTTTTGATAAACTCAGACTCTCCGAGATGAATGACTATGCTGTTTTTCTCGCGCACAATGGCTTTGAGATAAGTAAGTTTACCGGCCCACGCTTTTTTCTTACTGATAAAGCGTCGAAAAAAAGAAAACCATAAAAACTTGAGCATTTTGGGAAACGGTTGCCAGAAGGTCATATTAATTCCATGACCATAAACCGGTTGAGGCAGCCCTTTTCTTCCCGCGACCTCATACACAATAAGCGTATTTAGTTTACTTCTTTGTTTAATCGCGAAGACAACAACTCCGCGTTCGGCGAGTTCTTTTATTGATGCCACATATTCATCCGCGATTGAAATACGCGAAAGAAATATTTTGGCCAGCTGAAAGCGCAGAAAATCCTGCTTTTCGTAAATGCGCCCAGAGTAATATTTTTTATTTAAATATTTTTTTACCGTTTTTAATTCGGCAGTCATTTTATAAACCTTTTAATTAATCCTAAATGTGTTTAATGCTAATAATTACCGCGTGTTTTATTAAGCCTCAGCATTTATTTTTTTGCGGGTAATACTTTTTTGTGATTATTTAATAAATTTTGTTCGTCATCACACACGAATTCATCAGGGAATCGCTTCATCATGTATTCCTGCACATAGGCGCGAACTTCTTGAGAAGTTCCAAAGGATAGCGCCTTTTTAAGCAATACCTTCGATTCCTCCACCGTCGCGTCACGGACAACTTTTTTAATTCGCGGAATCGCCAAATGATTCATGCTCAGCTCATCTAACTGAAGGCCTAAAAGTATCAGCGCGTAAAGGGGATCACCAGCCATTTCACCGCACATCGCAACTTTAATGTTTGCGGCATGCGCTGCATCAACCACTCTTTTAATCATTCTTAAAATTGCCGGATGCAACGGTTCATATAAATAAGTAAGCCGTTCGTTAGCCCGATCAATCGCCAGGGCGTACTGTGTTAAATCATTCGTGCCGATGCTGAAAAAATCCACTTCCTTCGCCAGTTCATCGGCAATTTCCACAGCCGCGGGAACTTCAATCATCGCGCCTATATCCATACGCGGCGCAATTTTAACCCCTTGCGCTAAAAGCTCTTCTCTGGCTTCCTGAAGTAATTTTTTTGCCTCACGAATTTCTTCTATTCCCGAAATCATCGGAAAAAGAATTCTTACATTGCCTGCGGCGCTCACGCGCCAGATGGCTCGAAGCTGCGTTTTAAAAAGTTCCACTTCTTTGAGACAAAACCTTATCGCGCGCAATCCCATCTGCGGATTGAGTTCTTTAACATGTTTTTGATCCGGCGCTATTTTATCACCGCCCAAATCAAAAGTTCTGATTGTGGCCCACTGCAGCTCTTTCGCGCTGGCTATCTGCAAATAGTTATTAACATGCTCATCTTCCGAAGGTAAATCCTGGCGGCTGATGTAGATAAATTCCGTACGGTAAAGTCCGATATGTTCCGCTCCGTGCGCCACTGCTGAATGTATTTCTTCAACAAACTCAATATTGCCGCCTATATGAAGCAGATAACCGTCTTTTGTCTGCGCCGGCAGTTTCGCGTACTTAAGATATTCCTCGTCAATCGCTGAATAATGAATCTTCTTTTCTTCATATCTTTTAATCACGTCCGGATATGGATTGACGATAACAACACCGGAAATGCCGTCAACAATAACCTCATCGCCTGTTTTAACTATCTGGGTGATATTGCCCAATCCGGCCACCGCGGGAAGTTCCATGGCGCGTGAAACAATTGCCGTATGCGATGTTTTACCGCCGATATCGGTAGCAAAACCGATTACTTTATCCATCTTCATCTGTGCTGTATCCGCGGGAGAAAGATCCGGCGCGATAACGATTACCTCTCCGCCGATATCCAAAATAATTTCTCTTTTTTCACCGGATAGATTGCGAAGTATTCTATGTCCGACATATTGAACATCGCTGATTCTTTCCCTTATATAGGCGTCGCCTACCTGCTCAAATATTTCCTTGTAATAATCGAGGGTTAACCTGACAGCCCATTCAGCGTTTATTCCCATCCTTTTGATATATTTTATGGTGCGGCTGGTAAATTTTTTGTCCTTTAAAATAAGAATATGGACATCAATAATATAAAGCGGTTCATTAACCCCGGATTTTTTAAGCTTAGACTGAATTTCCATCAGCTGCTTTTCTGATTCCTTCAGCGCTTCCTTTAATCTTTCAATTTCTTTCGGAATCGATGAAGATTTTTTAAGCCGATAAAAAGAAATATTGCTGTCCAGCGGATCAAATAGGTACGCTTTGCCGATAACCACGCCAGGAGACACCCCCAGACCTTTAAGGGCGTATGTTTTTTTTGTTTGTTCGGGGCTCATTTATCGTTCATTCTTCTCCAAATTTATTTTCGATCAGTTCTCCCAAAGCATCAAGCGCTACGAGCGCGTCATCGCCTTCGACTTTAACTGTAAGCTCACCGTTTATCGGGCACGCAAGCGTAAGAATTCCCAGGATGCTTTTACCGTTAGCTGTTTCACCGTTATGTTCGACATAAACATCAGATTTAAATTTATCGGCCACTTTAACAAAAGAAGCCGCCGCTCTAGCGTGCATTCCCAGCTTGTTTTTTAATTTATAAGTTTTAATTTCTACCAATTAATTAATTCCTTAAATGATATAATAATAAAAAATAATGAGACTGATCCGTAAATAATGTAAATTTGCGATAATCCTTTTTTAATCAAAAAATAAAAAAACATAACAATCGCTATTGCGGCCAAAGCCATGACAATACCGTAGGTATTTATGAATGGCGAATACTCGGCATAAGACAGCCAGGCGGCAAAAAACGCCATTATCACCAGAGACAGCCAGCGGACTAATGAAGTTGCCCGCGGCAAATTCAACGCGCGAATAAATTCCATTCCCTGCTTGCCTCGCCTGTATCCTTCAATAAACCCTTTTATTCTGATAAAAAGATGAGGGGGCGTATAAATCAATAAAAAAGCCAAAGGTGCAACTATAAACCCTTTAAACGCCAGAACCACCGCCACAATTGCGGCAAACGGCCTTAACGCTCCCCAAAAAAAAGTATCTCCTATCGCCGCATAAGGCCCCATCAGGCTGTTTTTAATCGCTAAAACATCAGATGCGTCACCAACGCCTTTTTTTTCTTCTTCGAGACGCACAATTGAACCAATAAGCGGCGCTGAAAAATAAGGATGGCTGTTATACATCTGTAAATGCCTGGTCAACATCGCTTCTGAATCTTTCGATTGAAGTTTCCATTCCCGAATGAGCGGAATTATCGCCATAACAAAGCCCAGGTTCTGCATCCGCCGGAAATTAAGCGCGGCATGGATAAAAAGTGACCTTAAAAAAATCCTGGCTAAAACCGCTTTTTTCACTTTTATGCCAACTTAAATAAGTTATTTAAATACTTATATCTTTTATCGAACGAAATTAATTAACATAAATGACATTTTGTGTCAATTTAGGAATATCATGTAATACTTTGTGATTTCTAGAGATTTTCAATAATTATTATAACTGGTTATCATGTTTTTCAGCTTGACTATAATCATTAATGATTGAAGCTTATCTGACTTACGACAAGGAAACAGTAAAATAAAAAGGCGCATCCGCAATATAATCCCAATTTTGCCGTTTTTACCGCGAACGCGCCTTCGTGAACTTAATATCGTTAAATATTACATCGTCAAATTAATCCTATTTGCCTTTTTTGGTGTTTCTGGCAATATCGGTCATGACTACTACCGCCTCAGACAGGAAATAAAATATTACCAAAACAAAAAAAGCTACCAGCCACCCGCCGACAATAAAGGTCAGGCCGCCTAAAAAGTCGGAACCGGACAGAAAACCATACTTGAATATTGAAACTTTCCCGATAAAGTAAAACGCCTCTCTTCCGACGAACCAGATTAGTACACCTCCCGCCAAAGACATTATCGCCGCGAAGGAAGCATACATTTCTCCGCAAAGTTTAAAAAACACAGAGGCAATAGGAATAACCGTGTAATCGCCTTCGGGCAGTTCGGCAATTTGGCCGGCTCTGATGAGCAGTACATGGACTACCATGTAAAGCGCGAAGACAAACAAAATCTGGAAGATCACGATTCCCGCGACCATCTTAACGGTTTCCCCGGACATGGTTTTCCAAATCATCACCCAGGCCACAAGACCGGTGATCGTGATAACCAGCGCCAAAACCCTTAAAAATATAGCAAAAGCCTTTCTGAAAAAATCACCCTGAGAAATTGAATCAATAACCTTCTTCATAAACAAATACTTTTCCATAATAATCCCCTTTCGTGATATCTTATATTTCTATCATTTATATATTGATACATAAAATTTTGTTTTTCTACGATTAATTGGCGCTGTAAGTCAATAACAAATTTTATGTCCGCAAGCGACATTTATTTATATTTGTCCAAAATGATTTTGTTATTTTTTTATTTTCAGCAGGCGCGCGTTGATGGCCACAATGACAGTGCTGAGCGACATCAAAACCGCGCCGATGGCGGGGCTGACGATAATTCCTGAATTATAAAGAACACCGGCGGCAAGAGGTATGGCAATCACGTTGTAACCGGTCGCCCAAGCTAGATTCTGCACCAACTTGCGGTAAGTTGCTTTAGCCAGTCTGATAATATTCAGCACATCATCCGGATTAGAGCGCACCAAAATAATATCGGCCGATTCTATCGCCACATCCGTACCCGCGCCCACGGCAATGCCGACATCCGCCTTCGCCAGGGCCGGCGCGTCGTTAATGCCGTCTCCGGTCATAGCGACAACAAATCCTCTGGATTGCACCTCTTTTACTTTTTGCGCTTTTTGCTGCGGCAGAACTTCGGCAAAATATTCATCAAGGCCGATTTCGTCGGAGACCCATTTTGCCACCAAGCTGTTGTCGCCGGTGAGCATCATGCATTTAATACCCTGGTTTTGTAAACTTATAATGGCGTTTTTCGCCTCCGGCCGCAGCAAATCCGCCAGCGCGATTGCACCGGCCGCTTTGCCTTCCAGCACAACAAAGACAACCGTTTTACCCTGCTCATGAAATTTGGCGATTGCGTTATCATCAACAGGTAAATTATTTTCTTTTATATAGCGGGGACTGACTACCTTTACGCTTTTGCC
>DHGA01000039.1:0-12889 GCA_002402545.1 Syntrophaceae bacterium UBA4810 | reverse complement strand
CCTTTGGCGATGGGATGCTCGGAGTGCGATTCAATGGACGCCGCATATATCAAAAGCTCTTCCTTATCCATGCCGGCATCAAATATTATTACATCCGTCACGCCGAATTTTCCCTGCGTGAGCGTGCCTGTCTTATCAAAGATCACCGCTTTAATGTTACGCGCGTTTTCAAAAGCCGCCCTGTTGCGGATTAAAAGGCCATTGACTGCCGCGATGGATGTGGAAACAGCAACAACCAGCGGCACCGCCAGTCCCAGCGCGTGCGGGCAGGCGATTACCATTACCGTCACCGCTCTTTCCAGAGAAAAAGCAAACTCCTTATTCATGATGAAAAACCAGACAAAAATTGTGAGTATGCCCACCGTTATCGCGACAATGGTCAGATAAAAAGCAAAACGATTTGCCGTATCCTGCGTTTTTGATTTGCTTTCCTGCGCTTCTTTGACCAGCTTAATAACCTGCGCCAAGAAGGAATCCTTGCCCAGCTTTTTAATCAGCACGGTAATAGCGCCCTCGCCGTTAAGCGATCCGCCGATAACCGGCGCGCCTTTCATTTTATGCACCGGTTTGGACTCTCCCGTCAGCATCGCTTCATTAATATAAGTTTCCCCTTCCTGAATTTCACCGTCCGCGGGTATTTTTTCACCCGGCTTTACCACCACGCGGTCATCGAGCTTCAGTTCCGGCAGGGGGATATCTTTTATGCTTCCATCGCTCATAAGCTTGTGCGCCTCTGAGGGCATGAGGCGGGAAAGTGCTTCCAGCGCGCGGGAAGCACCCATTACCGAGCGCATTTCAATCCAGTGACCAAGCAGCATGATGTCGATTAAAGTCGCCAATTCCCAGAAAAAGATTGAACCGGGTAGGCCGAAAACAACGACAGAACTGTACAGATAGGCCGTGGTGATGGCGACGGCGATGAGCGTCATCATACCGGGTTGCGCGGCTCTGAATTCGTCAACAATGCCTTTTAAAAACGGCCAGCCGCCGTAGAAGAAAACAATCGAGGCTAAAACAAAGAGAACATATTCATCGCCGGGAAAGCGCAATGCATCGCCCAATCCCAAAAACATTTGAATCATCGGTGTGAGCAGTAAAACGGGTATGGTTACCGCAATCGATATCCAGAATCTCTTTTTGAAATCATCAATCATGTGCGCGTGGCCGTTTTTATGGCCTTCATGATGCTCCGGCAGGTCTTCATGTGGGGGCTGTTTTGCCGGCATATGCGCATGCGCGTTATGCTGGTCGTGCATATCTTCGTGATGCGCGTGATGACTATGATTGTGCGATTCGTTGGCCATGGTTCTATTTTATACCAAAAATAATCTGCTAAATGCTAACGAAAATAATATTATATAATATCAAGTGATTACACTTATAATGTCTATCCATTATGAATTTTGTTGTTGACTTCTTCCTTTAACACACAAAGTGTAAGCTTTGGCGAAAATACTATACTTCAAATCGTAATAAACGTAATTCACACACGACGACAATCATCTATGTTGAACACTACATTTTGTGGCAATATTTCCTTGACATACAAGAGTGGCTTCTCCTATACTCACTTCCAATGAAAGCAAGTTCTTATCAAACCGTTTGGCGAAATCGGCGGCATTCGTGATGATGTTGAACGCACCACCAAAACCGAGATTGGCGGCTTGCAACGCCATCTTCATCAATTGACTGTTCGCGTTGTGCGGACGACCGTCACGCCGTTGTGATGCCTCCAACGATAGCGCCAGATCGAAGAAGGGAGTGTGCGTCTATGAACGACACACAAGTGTTCAACGTGGTGGCGATAGGGCATCTGATCATGTTGTCTATGTGGGGCGGCGTGGTCGCGACGGAGGCGGTGGTCGAAATCTACCCTTTCAAAAAGCGTGAGTTTGCTGAGGCCACAAGCGCTTTTCATTATTGGATCGATCTCCTCGTCGAGTTGCCCCTCGTCCTCGCGGTCATCGCCACGGGCATCGGCTTGGTCTACCTGTCGGATCAGATCACTCGGTTGCACATCGTCAAGATTGGCTTCGGCAGTCTGGCGATCGGCGTCAACCTGTTTTGTATTGCGGTCGTGTTGCGGCGCGACCGCCGGCGGCTAGCCGGCGCCCCTTCTGGGCAGCTGCGGAAGGCCTCCCTTATGGTGTTGGTCTGTTTTGCGGTGGGTCTTCTCTGCGCGGCGGCGGCAGCCGTGTTGGGCTTTTCGCTCGGCCTGACTCGCGTTGGCTGAAAGCGTGTGCTCGTCGAGTCTGTGGGCAGTCGTTGTCCGGTCTCGTCGCTTTGACAAAAGTCAACGGTCACGAACCCAAAAGATGTCAGCGTCGTGGGCGCTGCTTGCGACTTGCGGGCGCCGTTCTCTTGTCCGGCCGGGTGCTCAAACCGCGCAGCACCTACTCACTTCAAATGAAAGCAAGTTCTTATCAATATTCAAAGATTTAGGGGGAAAGTATGAAAAAAATATTTATGTTCACGATGAAAGAAAAGACGACGAAAGGCGTGCTGGCGGCATAATTCCCCTAATAGACCAAAAGGCAGCTGGTTTTTCAGATGGAACTTTTGATATTTTTATTAATGATAAATATGACGATAACATGAAGTTATTTTTTGCTGAATACCCGGTATTGCAGAATGTAAAAGTGGAAAAAAAGCTACTTACGCAATGGATTAGGCTGCATGCGGATATGGATGTATTTTCGGACTGGTAGGAAATAAATCCGGATCACAAAGCGCTGCTCCTAGTGAGCTTTTCGTTAAACATTACAAACGCAAATCATTAAAATATATATTCGCAAGGATTATTGTTTTGTAGGTTTAATTCTTAATCCTGTGCTATTGGCTGGTGACAGCACCCCAATCTTCTTTTGAGGTTTTCTTCGTATTTGGAATAGTTGCCGTAAGAAACACAACATTTTTATGAGTGTTTTTTGAAATTGTTTTTAAAAATATCCAAATTCTTACTCTGTTATTCGTGGCGCAGAGCTTCGATCGGGTCCATGCGGGCGGCTTTAAGCGCCGGAAAGTAACCAAAAATCACGCCAACCGCGGCGGAGAACAAAAACGCCACGAGCACAATACCCGTATTGAAGATAAACGGAACATGCAGAACACTGGCAAGCCAGACGGACACGACAAGAGCCAGTATAATACCTATTAGGCCTCCAAAAGAAGCTAACACCACAGCTTCCACCAGAAATTGCATGAGCANNCATGATGTTCATGATGCCGATTCCACCGACGAGGAGGCTCACCGCTGCCACAGCGCTCAGCAATGCCGTAAGCATTTGTGTGGTGCTAGTAAGCATTGTTGAAATTTCCTTCATGTCCATTACGTTGAAGTTATCATCGTCACTCGGAGAGAGATGACGTCTCTCCCGCAGTAACAATTGAATATCTTGTTGAGCTTTGTCGGTCGAAGCCCCTTCTTTAACCGAGACCTGAAACATGGCAATATCCTGATTGCCGGAAATGCGCCGTTGATAAGTGCGTAATGGGATGACGACAATATCGTCCTGGTCTGTACCCATGGTGCTTTGCCCCTTAGCTTCCAGAATGCCGATTATCTGGCAGGAGAGTTTTTCCAGACGAATATTTTCCCCCAAAGGTACATGCCCGCCAAACAGCTTCTGGCGCACGGTTTCGCCCACGATGCATGCAGCCGCGCCGGCGCGTAGTTCGCTGTCGCTGAATTGCCGACCTGTCCTGACGGACCTTTTTGTCACTTTGAAATATTGATTGTCGCTTCCTGTTACCATAGTTGACCAATTTTCATTGCCGAATACCGCCTGGATGCTTTTGGAAGAAACAGGAGCCACGGCAGCAATTGAGCTAATGTCTCTGGAAATGGCTTCTCCATCGTTTACTTTGAACAAAACAGTATCGGAAGACTGACCGGGACCAAGTCTTTTTCCGGGGGTAATCATGAGCAAGTTACTGCCCATGCTTGCAATCTGCTCTTTAACCTGTGCCGTAGCGCCTCCTCCGATAGTTACCATAATGATAACGGCGGCGGTGCCGATGACGATTCCCAAAATAGTCAGAACCGAGCGCATAACGTTTCGTTTGATTTCACGCAAGGCTAATAGAATAGTATTCAAAATCATGATGTTTTTCTCCCGTTTAGTTTGTCCGATTCTACCAGACCATCTAAAAAGTGAACAATACGTTTCGCGTAAGCTGCCATATCCGGTTCGTGGGTAACCATAACGATAGTGATTCCCTTATTTTTGTTTAATTCGGTAAGCAAATCCATGATTTCACGGCTGCGGGATGTATCCAAATTGCCCGTAGGTTCATCCGCAAATAATACCGTGGGGTTGGTTACGATGGCACGCGCGATGGCAACGCGCTGCTGCTGCCCACCGGACAGTTCACCGGGTGTATGAGATTCCCATCCTTTAAGACCCACTATTTGCAGAGCCTGAAGCGCATGTGCCCGCCGCTCATGGGCGGGTGCACCACGATATATCAACGGAAGCTCAACATTCTCCAGCGCAGAGGTGCGGTTTAATAAATTGTAGCCCTGAAAAACAAAACCAAGGTAGAATCGACGCAATTTAGTGATCTGATAGCGAGTCAGTTTTCCCACTACAATATCTCTGAACTTATAAACTCCTCCGCTTGGGGTATCCAGACAGCCGAGAATATTCATGCAGGTGGATTTTCCCGAACCACTTGGTCCCATCACAGCCACAAATTCGCCTTCATCAATACACAGATCGATGCCACGCAATGCATACATTGCGGCTTGCCCTGTGCCGTAAACTTTTGTTACGCTCTGCAATTCTATAAGAGGGTGGTTGTCCTTTTGGCGCAAAGCAGTCATATTCATTTTACCGAACTCACAGTGTCAACTACCACCATCATTCCGGGTTGAATATCCCCTTCCAGAACTTCCGTCATGCTCCCATCTGTCGACCCGACGGTGATTGAGACAGCTGAAAGTTGCCCACTTTCTAAAATCCAGACATTCTGTTCCTTTTTATTGGCGATTGCATTCTTGCCTTGTTGGGACGCGGAACCAGGTGGCCGCGGAAGCAATGAGCCAACCAGGCCAGCAGAAGGTTTTTCTTCTTCCTGTACAGGCGGTGTGAATCTAAGTGCTGCATTTGGTATTAGAATTACATTTTCAATTTTCTTGACAGTGATGTCTGCGGTGGCTGTCATGCCCGGACGCAGTGTTAAATCTGAATTGTCCACTTTCAGGACAGTTTCATATGTAACAACTCCTGAGGTTGTGGATGAATCGTAGCGGGCCTGAATAATTTTAGCATCGAAAATTCGATTTGCGTAAGCGGAAACCGTGAACGTGGCCATTTGGCCTTCCTGTATGTGTCCCACATCCGCCTCGTCAACATTGACGTGAAGTTCCATTTTTTTTAAATCTTCGGCCAGAGTGAACAATATGGGCGTTTCAAAAGACGCGGCAACAGTTTGGCCTGACTCCACGTTGCGCGCAAGGACAATGCCGTTAATAGGGGAGCGAATGACTGCCTTGTAGAAATCCGTTTTATTGGCATCCAGGACAGCCTGCGCCTGGGTAACATCTGCCTTGGCCGCCGCGTCATCAGCCAGAGCACGCTCAAGCGCCGCTTGAGCCGCATCCATGTCCGACTGCGAAGGTACCTTACCATTGCTTAACTCTCTGACTTTTTTCAGTTGCGCAAGTTTAGTGCGGGTTTCTGCGATGGTTGCCTGAGTTTGAAGTACTTTTGCCTGTGCCGATTCCAGGGCGGCTTTTGATTGTTTTACCTGCGCTTCAAGTTTCGAAGTATCAAGGGTTGCCAGGATCTGACCCCGTTTTACTCTGTCGTTGTAGTCCACTTTAACGCTCTTAATAATACCGGAAAGTTCACTGCCCACATCGACCTTGTTGGTCGGCTTCAGGGTACCTGTGGCCGTGACAATTACAGTCAGATTGCCTTGCTTTACCTCTTCCGTCTTATATCGTACGGCGGATGATGAACTTGACCCTATCCAGAATATAAGAATAATTACCACCAACAAAGCTGCCAAAATCACCGCAATAAGCCAGGGTTTCGGAATCTTTCTGACCCCTGTTGATTGGTCGATTTCTAAGATCTCGGCAATATCTGATTCTACATTTGCTTTTATTTTCATTTATTGCTCCATGAATAAATATTTTATGTGTCGTTAGTACCTGCCGTCCATCCTCCTCCCATGGCCTTGTACAGACGTATCAGGTTTAAAGTAACTTTCCCCTCGCATTGAACTAGCTCGTCTTCAGCTGATAAAAGCGATCTCTCCGCGTCCAGTAAAACGCTGAAATCCGTCAGGCCCGTTTCGTATTTAATCTTTGCCATCTCTACTACCTCTTTTGCCGCTTTGGTTGCAGTGCTCAATGCCTGCCTCCGGGATTGCTCTTCTGCATAGGCCACAAGAGCATTTTCTACCTCTTCCAGTGCGCTGAGAACAGCGGATTCATAAACAATCAGATATTGTTCTTGAATGGCTGACTGTACTTCGATGTTTTTCCGGATAGATCCTCCGGCGAAAAGTGGTATTGTGATGCTGGGTCCGAAGCTATAGTTTGTGTTCCCCGATAAAAAAAGATTACCAAGCGAAAAGGCATCCAACCCAATTGTTCCATTTAGCTTAAATTTGGGATAGAGATCTGCTGTAGCCACGCCAACCTGTGCCGTTTGGGCAGCAAGCTCACGTTCCGCTTTTCGTACATCAGGCCGTTGTCGCATGATATCTGCCGGCACTCCCACGGCAACATCCAGTGGTGTGACCGGTATGGGCTCCCTTTTGTTCAGTTCCTCATTAACATTGCCGGGTTGTTCTCCTAAAAGTACCGCAATACGGTTCATCGCTTCCTCAAGTCCGGTGCGCAGAGTCGGTATCTTGGAACGGGTGTTTTCAAGATTGAAAAGTGCCTGTTGGACATCCACCTCATCACTCAATCCTGCTTGATTGCGCCAGACGGTTAATTGGTGTGTTTCTTCCTGTGTCTTCAGATTTGCTTCCGCCGAAGCAAGCCGAGCCTGATAGATTCGCACCTCGACATAGTTTATGGATACTTCAGCTAGAAGCGAGACGAGAACATCGCGCCAATCTTCCTCGCTGGCCTCAAGATTCGCCTGTGCTGACTCCATAGAGCGACGGGTGCCACCAAAAATATCCAGTTCCCATGCGGCATCAAACCCCACAGCATAAAGACTACTGGTTGACCCGCTTCCGGTTTCCTTGCCGCTATGGCTTCGGCTTGTGCTACCAGTAGCAGTGATAGACGGAAAAAGACTAGCTGTGACTAAGCCCCGACGTGCACGTGCTTCGCGTATCCGCGCCTGCGCCTTCTTCAGATCAAGGTTGCCTTTAGTTGCTCGCTCAACTAATCCAGATAACTTCGAATCATTAAATACAGTCCACCAGACTGCTAAAGTCTGTGCATCTTTTTCCTTGTTGCTCAGACCACCTCTGAGTTGAGAATGCCAGTCTTTGGATACTTGTACTTCGGGACGGATATAGTCAGGACCTACTGTGACGCATCCTGTAACAACAACGATTAGGCTCACCACAGCAAACCATGATGATGTTTTAATGTAGAGTATTCTAGAGAAAGACTTCATTTATTTACCCTTTTATCTTCTTTACTTTTATCTTGTGGCACATCTCTGTTTTTGATTCCGCACTCTTGCGTATAGCCTGGAGTCCGGCCAGGGAGAATTTCAACACATGCTCTGCATAAGCTTTAATATCATTAATTTGAGGAGGACCTTCTTTAGCTGAGCTTTTACCCTTTTGCTTTCTTTTTACTACCAACGGATTGATGCACTGACTGATAATGCTCGTTTCACAAAATTGAACTTCTCTGTCCGAAACATGCGGACCAAGTAACTCACGAATCAGATACTCTGTTTTCTTTTGAAGAGGGTGAATTTCTTTTCTCATTACTTCTTCGAGCAACCCAGTGGGATTGGCAAATTCTCGCGTTACGAACCAGAATTCCCTATTGTTTTTGTCAGCCAATCTTTTCAACGTGGCCGCTATATGCGCTCGCAGACGTTCTTCGGGGGACACGTCATCGGCCATACCGCCATCCAGCGGATGAGCTTTTATGGATTCATGAAAGGCACATCGCCATGCTTCGACATAAAGGGTTTCTTTATTACCGAAGTGATAATTGACCGCTGCTATGTTAGTAGCAGCTAGCTCGCTGATTTCCGCGATGGTCGTATCCCGATAACCTTTTTGGGAAAATATTTCACAGGCTGCGTCCAATAAACTTTTACGTGTCCTTGCGGTATCTTCTCTTGAAAATTTCATGATATCCTCCGTTAATATTCAAATACTCATTTAAAGTAGTTATTTGAAAATGTCAATAGTTTTTTTGAAACATTAGCAGAGATAACGAGGAAAGTTTCTATCAGATTGTTATCGTTGCATTATATCTAGATAAATTAATGAGAAAACACAGTAACTTAAGGCTGCCTCATCGAGAAATATGGAATATGGGATCAAGTCTTTGCTTGACTCATTAGCAATTTCGGATACCTCAATTCAAATGGTAATTCTCAATTATTTTTCAAGTAAAATCTGCGTATTAGCAGGTGAATGCAATAACCGATTTTCACTTGATTGGACAATCCCCGCAAAATAAAATATAGATCACGTCTATGGTTAGAAATATTTTGCTTATTAACCCCTGGATTCATGATTTTGCCGCTTATGATTTCTGGTTAAAACCTCTGGGGCTTTTGTATCTGGGCGGGCTTTTGCGCCAAAACGGGCATCGGGTCAGCTACATTGATTGCCTCGATCCTTATCATCCGGAAATGCTCGCCCGTGGTTTAACGCTCCGGCGTCATGCTTACGGCCGGGGAAAATTTTTCCGTCAGGTTATCCCCAAACCGGATAAGCTCAAATTCATACCCAAAAATTACTGCTGCTACGGGATATTGCCGGAAATATTCCGCAATGATTTAAGAAAGCATCACGATACGGACATTGTGTTAATCACCTCGATGATGACTTATTGGTATCCGGGCGTGTTTGAAACAATTAAAATTACCAAAGAAGAATTGCCGCATGTTCCTGTGGTGCTGGGCGGTAAATACGCGACGCTTTGCCACGAACATGCCGTTAAACATTCCGGCGCGGATTATGTAATTTTCGGCGCGAGCGAAGCGCAAATCCTGGAATTGCTCAATAATTTATTTGGTGAAAATCCGTCATTCGTACCCGACGAGGAGAATCTTGATTCCTACCCCTACCCTGCTTTTGATTTAATCGGCAAAATCGAACAACTTCCGATTACGACTTCGCGCGGATGCCCTTACAAGTGCAGTTATTGCTGTTCCCACATCCTCAATAATAAATTCCTTAAGCGTGAACCGATAAAAGTTGCCGACGAAATTGAACACTGGCAAAAGAAATACGGCGCGATTAATTTCAGTTTTTACGATGACGCGCTTTTAGTCGATCCTGAAAAGATGATTATTCCGCTGCTTGCCGAATTCAAAAAACGAAATTTATCGTGTCAGTTTCACTGCCCCAACGGATTGCACCTGCGGGAAATAGACGCAGAATTGGCGAAACTGCTTTTCACTTCCGGATTCAAAACTATCCGCTTCGGTTTTGAAACAGTGGATTTCCAAAGGCAAAAAGAAACAGGCGGCAAAGTGGTAAATAAGGAGCTGGAAAATGGCGTGCGGCATTTGAAAAACGCCGGCTATAAAACCTCTGATATCGGCATCTATTTATTATGCGGCCTGCCCGGTCAGCGCGCCCAAGAAGTGCGAGACAGCATTGATTTTGTTAGAAAATGCGGCGCCAAGCCAATGCTCGCGGAATACTCGCCCATTCCCGGCACAAAAATGTGGGCGGAAGCTGTCGCGGCATCACCCTTTGACATTCAGGCGGAACCACTATATCATAACAATTCATTGCTGCCGTGCCGCAATGATGATTTTACGTATGAACTTTATACAAAAATAAAAACGGAATTGAAGGAAAATTAACAAAGCACCAATGTCATTCCGATCAATAGCATGACGAGGAATCTTGATTATTAATAATTGTAAAGACTTCTCCTGTAGGTCGAAGTGATAAACATGAAGAGAAAGAATGAATTCAAAGTAAAGGTTACCACATGGCACCATCTCTTATCTGGATCAAAAATATCGTCATATTAATTGCCTCGGTAATTTTGCTGATTTACGGCATCAACATCATGACCGGTGCTTTTAAACTCCAAAACCCCTTTGAGTTTGTCATGACTTTTTTTTCCGCCTCTTTGCTGATTCTGGTTTGCCTTACCGGCATCATTTATTGCTATTTCCGCTTTTTCCCTAAAAATAATCAAAATGAAACAGATAATGAAACAAAGTAAGCTTTTCATATTTTTACTTATCGTTGCGCTTTTCCAATGCCTGGCGACGGAAGCCTTTAGCTTTTCTCTGGAAGATAAGGTTTTTAAAACAAAACTCAAAAACGGCATTACGGTTTTAATCATGGAGCGTCATATCAGCCCTACCGTTGCTCTTTACATCCGCCATCGCATCGGCGCGGTGGATGAAGACGAAGGCGAAACCGGCGCCGCGCATATGCTTGAACACATGATGTTCAAAGGAACAAAAACCATCGGCACGAAAAATTACGCCGCGGAAAAGAAAATACTTGCCGCTATTGAGAAAACCGGCGCCGCGCTCGACATTGAAAAACAAAAAGGAGAAAAGGCAAACGCCAAAATAATCGAACAGCTTTCCGCGCAACTTAAAATATTTCAGGATCAACATAAAAAATACGTCATCCCAAGTGAAATCGACCGTATCTACACGCAAAACGGCGGCTCGGATCTGAACGCTTCTACCAGCCAGGATATAACAACTTATCAGGTGAGCCTGCCCGCCAATAAAATCGAACTCTGGGCAAGAATCGAATCTGACCGCCTGCTCAATCCCGTTTTCCGCGAATTTTACACGGAACGAAACGTGGTCATGGAAGAAAGAAGACAGAGAACAGATACCAATCCCGACGGCAAACTCTACGAAGTGTTCATGAGCACTGTCTATTCAACGCATCCTTACAGGAATCCGATTATCGGCTGGCCGCAGGATATTATTAGATATAGCCCTTCCATGATGAAAAAATATTTTGAAAAATACCGCGCACCGCACAAAACCGTTATCGCGGTTGTCGGCGCCGTTAACACGAAGGACACACTGAAATTAATTAATAAATATTTCGGCGCTATTCCCGCCTCTTTCAATAAAGAAAAAGAAATTCCCGCGGAACCTAAGCAAACCGAAGAACGCAGAGTGGAAATTACTTTCGATTCCAACCCGATGATGATAATCGGGTTTCATAAGCTTAACTTTCCCGCTTATGATGATTATGTCTTTGACGTTCTGGAAACAATACTGGCCGACGGTCGAACCAGCAGGTTATATAATCTTCTGGTAACACAAATGCGGATAGCTGACAGCGTCCTGGTTTATAACGGAATGCCCGCTTCGCGCTATCCTAACTTGTTTACAATATTTGCCAAGCCGCGCCATCCGCATACCAACGCCGATTTGGAAAAAGAAATCATCGCGCAGCTGGAAAAAATAAAAGCTGTACCGGTAACCACCGAAGAATTAACCAGAGCAAAAAACAAAATGCGGATGGATTTTATTCAAAGGCTTGATTCCAACCCCAGGCTTGCCGCGACATTGTCATATTTTGAAGCATTAGTTTGGGATTACCGGTATTTTTCCGATTATCTGAAAAATATTGAAAAAGTCACAGCGCAGGATATTCAACAGGCAGCAAAAACTTATTTAAATAAAGAAAACCGCACAATCGCGGTGCTGGAAAGAAAAAAAGATTAATTTTATGCGGATTAAGAAATTATTTATATCAGTCATTTTGTCATTCACTTTTTTTGCGTGTTTTTACGCAACAGCCGCCGCTGCGGATTTACGCCTGATACCGCCGTACAAGATAGCTTATCCCAAACTTAAATTTGAGCTGCCTAAAGCCGAGCGCGTGGTTTTAGAAAATGGAATTGTTTTATATATTATGGAAGATCACGAACTTCCCGTGGTTAACCTAAACGCGCTTATCAGAACAGGCTCCATACACGATCCTGAAGGAAAAGAAGGCGTGGCGGAATTAACAGCTTATGTCATGAGAACCGGCGGCACAAAAAAATTAGAAAGCGACGAAATTGATAAACGCCTGGATTTTCTGGCGGCATCCGCGTCTGTTTCCATGCACGCCGATTACGCCTCCGCGAATTTTTCCGTTTTGAGTAAAGACCTGGAAGAAGGCCTGAATCTCCTGTCTCAAATATTTATCTCACCGGCTTTCGAAAAAAAGAAGCTGGAACTGGTCGTGCAGCTTAAAAAAGAAGATCTTCGCCGCCTGCAGGATAATCCTCAAAGACTTGCTTTTCGAGAATTTAACCGTCTTATTTATCAAAACGATCCGCGCGGGAAATTAACATCAAATGAATCCCTGGATAATATCAGCAGAAGCGATTTAATAAAATTTCACCGCCGTTTTTTTCATCCGAACAATATCATGTTCTCCATAACCGGAGATATTACCAAGGAGCAGGCGGTTGAAATGCTCACAAAACATTTTGGAAGCTGGGAAAAAGGCCCCGCCGCCGAAAAAATCCCCGCGCCCTCTGCTAATCCTAAAGGCGGCATTTTTTATCTTCCCAAAGAAATACCGCAGTCAACTATTGTAGCCGGGCAATTCGCTCCCGGAAAACACAATCCGGATTACTACGCATTTACTGTTTTGGATTTTATTGCCGGCAGCGGCGGTTTTAATTCACGAATCTTTAGCGCGGTGCGCAACAACGAAGGGCTGGCCTACAGCGCGGGCAGTTTTTACCGCGCTCATTCTTCTTTCGGAGTTTTCGGCGCTTACG
>DHGA01000107.1 GCA_002402545.1 Syntrophaceae bacterium UBA4810 | reverse complement strand
TTCATTTGGACGCCATGGGCTACAAGAGAGTCAGCCTGGTGGAAGAAGCAGGAGAGTTCAGTGTCCGCGGTAATATAATTGATATTTTCCCGCCTTTAGAAAAAACCCCTTTGCGTGTCGAGTTATCCGCTGATGAAATTGAATCCATCCGGGCATTTGATAATGTGTCGCAGCGTTCTTTGCACGCGCTTGAGTCTTTTACGATATCTCCGGCTAGCCAAATTATTTTAACATCTGAAAAAAGAACACTGGCGGTGCAAAACATCAAGCGGCGCGCCGACGAACTTTCTTTGCCTCGCGGTATGCGCGGCAATTTGGCGCAGGCGCTGAAAAATTCTTCGGCGGACATAATTAACCCCGTTTTTTTGCCTCTTTTTTACGATGAAATCGATGCGGATGGAAAATTTTCACAAAATACGCTTTCCAGTATTTTTGATTACCTGCCGCTCAGCACGTTGCTGATTCTGGACGGTTCTTTCGCTGTCCGGCAGGCTTTTCAGGAAGCGCAGATGAATATGGAGCAAATGCTGTTCAAAGCGCGAGGAGATGATAAATTTTACATGGACAGTGAAGGCACTTATTTCAGCGAGGCGGATGTTTTCAGTGCTATGCGCCGGTTTAAGCAGATTTCTTTTTCAGATTTTAATTTGGAAAAAGAAACAGACGCAGAAAATCCGGTTGTGGCTTTTGAAACACACAGGGAACTTCCTTTTTTAGATGTTGTAGCCGGAGATTTTAAGGAAGATGTTTTATTGAAACAGGTTGTGCAAAAAATCAGAACCTGGCTTGCCGATGGCATGCTAATATTTTTTGCGTGTCCCACAAACGAAGATATCTCCAGAATGAATCATCTTTTATCATTAAATGATTTGTCCGTGGAATTATTAAAGGGGCAAATTTCCATTATGGAGATGGTAAATAGTAAAAAAAATAAATCCAGTCTTATATTGCGGGAAGGAAAGCTTTCCGCCAGCTTTTCATTTCCGGCGATGAAGCTTGTTTTTTTGAGTGAAGAGGAAATATTCGGCAAAAAAAAGAAACGCCGCAGGCAGCGCCCGGCCCGGGAAGCCTATTTTCTCAAATCATTCGGTGATTTAAAAGAAAGCGATTATGTTGTTCATACTGATTTTGGCATCGGTATTTATCGGGGATTAAAAAAAATATCCGTCGGTAAAATTGAAAATGACTTTCTGGTTGTTGAATATGCGGAAGGCGATAAGCTCTACATACCCGTAAATTCTCTGGATAGAATTCAGAGATACATCGGCCCTGATGGTTATGTTCCGAAAATTGACAGAATGGGGGGAACTTCCTGGGAGTCGGTAAAGCAAAGAGTCAAAAAGTCGGTGCGTGAAGTAGCCGAAGAACTGGTTTCCATTTACGCGGCGCGTGAAGTAATGGAAAGAGACTCATTTTCTCCTCCCGATCAGTTTTATGAAGAGTTATGCGCGACTTTTGAATTTGAAGAAACACCGGATCAGTCCAAGGCGATAGAAGACGTTCATCTGGATATGGATGATGTAAAGCCGATGGACAGACTGATTTGCGGCGATGCCGGATTCGGCAAAACGGAAGTTGCCATTCGCGCGGCTTTTCGCGTCGTTATGGACGGCAAGCAGGCGGCGGTTTTAGTGCCCACGACTATTTTGGCCGAGCAGCATTACCGGACATTTGCTGAAAGGCTTAATAAGTTTCCCATACGCGTCGAGGTGCTCAACCGTTTCAAAAGTCCGGCAGCGCAGAAAAAAATATTGGAAGATTTAAAAAGTCAGAAAATTGATATTATTATCGGGACGCATCGCCTGCTGCAAAAGGATGTCGATTTCAAGGAATTGGGGCTGGTGGTGATTGATGAGGAACAGCGATTCGGCGTGGCGCATAAGGAAAAGCTTAAAAAAATGCGCACACTGGTTGATGTATTGACGCTTTCCGCGACGCCGATACCGCGAACACTACATTTGTCATTGGTGGGGATTCGGGATTTATCCATCATCAATACGCCGCCGGAAGAGCGTCTGCCGATTAAAACATATGTTTTGGAATTTAATGAAGAAATAATTAAGTCGGCAATAGAAAAAGAACTGGCTCGCCAGGGCCAGGTGTTTTTTGTTCATGACCGGGTGCGCTCCATTTATTCCATTACCCGCTTATTGCAGAAGCTTGTGCCGCAGGCGAGAATCGGTATAGTTCACGGGCAGATGAAGCCGGCGGAAATCGAAAAAACGATGGCTTTGTTTGTGCGCGGGGAAATCGACGTTCTGGTGAGCACGACTATTGTTTCATCCGGATTGGATATTCCCACCTCGAACACTATAATCATCAATCGCGCTGACCGTCTGGGGCTCGCGCAGCTTTATCAGCTGCGGGGCCGTGTCGGACGCGCCGCCCGGGAAGCCTTTGCCTATCTTCTTCTGCCGCCGGGGGCGATGCTTTCGGCCGACGCGATAAAAAGATTGCAGGCGATAAAAGAATTTTCTCAGCCGGGTTCGGGTTTTCGCATTGCGCGCAACGATCTGGAAATACGCGGCGGCGGCAACTTACTGGGCGTTTCACAATCAGGGCATATCCGCGCGGTCGGTTACGAATTATATACGGAGCTGATGGAAAAAACTATGCGTGAAATTAAGGGCGAAAGAATTGCCGAGGAAGAACCGATGCCGGAAATACAGTTGGGGGTTTCCGCGCTTATCCCTGAAGAATATGTGCGAGACATGTATCAGAGGCTGGTTTTATATAAAAGAATTTCGCTTGCGTCCAATGACGAGGAAATCAGCAGGCTAAAAAACGAACTCAATGATTGTTATGGAATATTGCCGCAGCAGACGGAAAACCTATTGCAGGTTATAAGCATAAGGAATCAACTTAAAATGCTGCATGGCAAGAAAATGGGTTATGACGGCAAACAGATATATATCTTTTTCAGGGAAAGCACACCGNNCGTTTCACGCCCGACGGCAAGCTTTTTTTCGCTCTGCCAAATTTACCTTCGAATCAAATATTGACACGTGCAAGTTTATTGTTAAAGATGCTTGCCCAATAGGCATAAGCGATATATACTTATTAAATTGTTAAACGCAGGAAACAATATATTTGCCATGAAAATAATTTTCGGAGTTATTTCCCGTAAAGAATATATAATCTTTATCTTGTTGAGCGTGATTATTGCGTCTTGTGACCGGATAGATTTTCTTTCCGGGACTCATGTAGCGACAGTAAACGGAGCCAAGATTTATCTTGATGAATATCAACTGAAATTAAATCAGAAAATGAAATTGTTGCCCAAGGACATCACGGCTGATGACCATCGTTATATCAGTCGCCTGGAAGATGAAGTTCTCGACCAAATGATCACGGATAAAATAATGCAGCTGCGTGCCAAAGAGCTAAAAATTTCGGTGGAAGCAAGCGAGCTGGATGACAGAATTAGCGAAATAAGAAAAGATTATGGAGAAGATTTTGTAAACTTATTGGCGCAACAAAATATCCGATATGAGCAATGGAGAGAAGAGATAAAAAAAGAATTGCTTATTCAAAAGCTTGTGGCAGTGGATGTTAACTCCAGAATAACGGTTTCTGACGATGAAGCGGAAGATTATTACAACGAAAATCGCGACAAATACCGCCAGGGAGCGCAGGTTAGAGTCGCGCAGATAGTGGTGCGCGATGCGGAAGCAGCCAAAGAAATACTAGCCAGGCTGAATTCCGGAGAAAATTTTGCGACTTTGGCTGCCAGGCATTCTATTAGTCCGGAAGCGAGCAGGGGTGGTGATTTGGGTTACCTGACCAGAGACGAGATGCCGGAACCGCTGGATAGTGTTATTTTCAAGTTACCGTTGAATAAAATCAGTTCGGTCGTGCAAAGCCCTTATGGGTTTCATGTATTCAAAATTTTGGATATTCAACAGGCGAAAACAAAAAGTTTCGCTGAAGCGAAAGATGAAATAATAGCCGAAATCCGCGCGCGAAAGGAAGAAGCCGCTTTTGCAAACTGGCTCAACTCGTTGAAATTCAGCGCTGTGATCAAGAAAGAAAACACAGTACTGAGGAAAAAAGTAAACAGGCAAAAATAAAACAAACGGAGGTATTTTGTGAAGTTTATTAAAAAAATTATTCCAAGTTTATTGATTCTTGTGTTTTTATCTGTTGGGGTCAGTGCCGAAGTTGTTGATAGAATTGTCGCTGTGGTCAATGAAGAAATAGTAACCCTTTCTGAATTCAATGCCGCTTTTGAACCATACGTCCGACATATAGAGGAAAGCTATAAAGGGCCTGATAAAGAAAAGGTAATGGAACAAAATAAAAGAATGTTTTTAATGCGTTATGTCGACAATATGTTAATTGAGCAGGAAGCCAAAAAATCTTACGCCCCAATTACGGTCAAAGATGAAGAAGTTATGTCCGCGTTAATGGACATACTGTCAAAAAGACAAACCAATATGGATGATTTTGTAAGAGGTCTCGCTAAAGAAGGAAAAACACTGGAAATGGTGAAAAAGGAAATCAGAAGCCAAATGGTGCGGATGAGATTGCTGCGCAGAGAAGTCCAGTCAAACATAATCGTGAGCGATGAAGAGATAGGCGAATATTACAATCAGCATCGTGAGGATTATGAGGGAAAAGAAGCTGTGCATATTAAAGAAATATTCCTCAAATATCCTACCAAGGCCAATAAAGCCGTCAGGGCTCAAGTAAAAAATGAAGCATACAATCTGCGTAAGCGCATCGAAAAAGGTGAGCCCTTTGAACTTATCGCCGCGAAATATTCGCAGGGGGCGGCGGCAGCACAGGGAGGTGATATCGGTTTTGTCGAGCGCGGAGTTGTTCTCCCGGAGCTAGAATCAGTGATATTCAACTTGTCTGTAGGGAAGCTCAGCGCGCCCATTGAAACAGATTCCGGAGTTTATATTGTTGTCGTTCTGGATAAAAGAGGCGCGGGGTTAAAGCCCTTTGACGTGGTAAGGCAGGAAATAAAAGCAAAACTTGAAGAGGAAAAATTAGAAAAAAAATATGATGATTGGATTTCCTCTATCCGAAAAAAATCTTATATTGATATAAGGCTGTAAGCAAGAAGTTGAATAAAAGATGAACGCGATAAGAATCAAGGGCGCATCTCAGCATAATTTAAAAAACATCAGCCTTGATATACCACGCGACAAGCTAGTTGTTATTACCGGTGTAAGCGGTTCGGGTAAATCTTCCTTGGCTTTTGACACCATTTATGCCGAAGGCCAAAGACGTTATGTTGAATCTCTCTCTACATACGCGCGCCAGTTTATTGGCCAAATGGATAAGCCGGAAGTGGAATCGATTGAAGGCCTCTCTCCGGCTATCGCCATTGAGCAGCGCGCTTCAAGCCACAATCCCCGCTCCACGGTGGGCACGGTAACGGAAATCTACGATTATCTGCGGCTGCTTTACGCCGGTATCGGTGTTTGTCATTGTTACAACTGCGGCCGGGAAATAAAATCACAAACTATCGACAGCATTTTGGAAAATATCTTAGCTATGCCCGCCGGAACGCGTTTTAGCGTTATGGCTCCGATTGTCCGCGGCAAGAAAGGTGAATTTCAAAAAGAGCTGAAAAAACTTCAAAAAGAAGG
>DHGA01000103.1 GCA_002402545.1 Syntrophaceae bacterium UBA4810 | reverse complement strand
GCACGACCTGCTCCATCGGCACGGCGAACATGCCGAACGGATAGGTGTCGCGCAGGGCGCTCTTGTCGGTGAAGGGCAGCAACCGGACGTCGGCGAGCGAGCGGATGTCCTTGGGTTTCACGCCGCACGCGTCGAGCGCGTCGCGGTAGTGCGGCACGCGCTCGTTGACCCACGAGACCGTCGACCGCAGGCGTGAGAGCTGCAGCGATGCGAGCGCACCGCGTTCCATCGACTCATACTCGGGATTCCAGATGGGCATGGCCCGCTCACCCTTCCGATCCGTGCCGGGGACCCAGGTAGATCTCCCGTACGCCGTCGTCGGCGAGCAGCTCGCCCGCCGTACCTGCACGCACCACGCGCCCGGTGCGCATCACATACCCGCGGTCGGCATGCCGCAGCGCCACCGCGGCGTCCTGCTCCACGAGTAGGATCGAGAGCCCCTCGTGCCGGAGCTCGTCGAGCACGCCGAAGATCGCAGCGATCACGCGCGGCGCCAGCCCGAGCGAGGGTTCGTCGAGCAGCAGCACCGTGGGCCGGCTCATCAGCGCGCGCCCGACCGCCAGCATCTGCTGCTCACCGCCGGAAAGCGTGCCGGAAACCTGATGAGACCTCTCTTTGAGCACGGGAAACAACTGATAGACTTTTTCCAGGTTTTCTTCAATGTTAGCCTTGTCGCGGATCAGATAAGCGCCGACCATCAGATTATCAATAACCGTCATTTCCTTGAATGGCCTTCTTCTTTCAGGAGCAAGAATTAAACCCCTTCTGACAATTTCATGCGCAGGCACTTTGTCAATACGTTCGCCATCGAAGGTTATTTGCCCTTCCAGTTTAATTTCGCCATGCGTTGATCTTTTCTTCAGTTCTTTTTCCCAAGCCACCAGACCGGTGATTGTTCTGAGCAAGGTAGATTTTCCTGCGCCGTTGGGGCCAACCAGACTGACCAATTCACCCTGGTCCACACCCATGCTCACGTTGTTTATAAGCATGGCCTTGTCATACCAAACCGATACATTAGAAACTTCGAGTAGCAAAGTTAGTTACCTCCTTGGCCGAGATATGCCTCAATTACAGTCGGATTCTTGATAATTTCATCGGGCGTTCCGTCGGCAATAATAGTTCCGAAACTCAAAACGATGATGCGAGTAGCGATCATCATCAGCCAGTGCAGTTTATGCTCAACAATAATCATGGCCGGACCTTCACTGTGCAAACGCCCAAAACGGCCACCCTTATGCAGGCGTTTGATCGATTTAGCCATGAGATCTGTTTCCGCCGGGCTCAAGCCGCCAAAAGGTTCGTCGAGCAATAAAAGTTCCGGCTCCGTAGCAATGGCGCGCGCCACTTCCAATCGCTTAAGGTCACCCTGCGAAAGAATCGAGGCGTTTTCCTTGGCCATATCGGAAATACCGGCAAATTCGAGGGCATCCATTGCTTTAGCTTCAATTTTTTTAACCCACTCGCCCCTTTTCAAAGCGCGCGGACACAAACATGCAACCATAACGTTGGCAATAATGGGCAGCCTACGGAATGGCCGCATATTTTGAAATGTAGAAACCATTCCTTTATTGACGATGTCCCAGGTGTTTTTCCCGGCCATTTCCTGTCCCATAAAGCGAACGCTTCCGCTGTCCGGCTTTAAAATTCCTGTCATGAGACGCAACAGCGTTGTTTTCCCCGCACCATTTGGACCGATAAGGCCGATTATCTGGTGTCTTTCCATGGAAAATGTCGCATCGTTAACCGCTGTTAGGCCGCCGAATTTTTTCGTTAGCCCCTTTACTTCCAGAAAAGATTGGCTCATATTATCAGGCATCCCCCTCTTCTCTTAATTCCCTGCGCGAAACCTTCCCCACGTCCGTTTTCGGAAGCTCACCACGGAACTCAATTATCTTGGGAACTTTATAATGAGCAAGATTTTCCGAGCAGAAGTTCATAACATCCTCTTCAGATATTTTACCTCGCGCTTCACTTTCCAGCACGACGTAAGCTTTAATAATATTACCCACTTTGGGATCGGGCACTCCAACAACACCCGCCGCTTTAATCTGCGGATGTTTGTAGAGAACTTCTTCCACGTGACGGGCAAATACGGAGTAACCTTTAAACTTGATCAAGTCGCGCTTACGGTCAAAGAAATAGAAATAGCCGTCTTCGTCCATGCTTACTATATCTCCTGTTCTCAGCCATTTTTCGCCGTCGATATCAATTAATGAATCTTTGGATTCTTTTTCTCTTTTCCAGTATGCTTGCATGATATTCGGTCCGTTGAGTATCAATTCTCCCACTTCACCGACCGGAATATATTCCGAGCCTTCATATTCAATAATGGCGGCTTTCATGCCTGGTATAGGAACGCCGAAAGAACCTTTCTTGGTCTTATTATGAGGGTTACTATGGCTGACACCTGTTGTTTCCGTCATACCGTAGCCTTCATGAATCTTTGAGCCGGTTCTTTTTTCCCATGCTTCCACGGTGGAATCATGCAGCGTATCCGCGCCACAGCCTATGATTTTAAGCTTCTGCCAATTCACGCGATAAGTTTTTTCATATTCTTTCAAAAATTCGAACATGGTCGGCACGCCGTTGAAGGTAGAGGCCTTATACTTTTCCATTGCGTCTAGTATATCATCGATATCAGGAGTAGTGAAAAGCACTCCTGTAAAACCTCTCGCAAGGCCGTTAAGCATGGCGACTACCTGACCATAGATATGGAAAAAGGGCAAAAATGCGATGCCGACTTCTTTGCCGTCTTCCAGAAATGGCCACAATTGCTTTATTTGATGTATAACAGATACCATATTATGGTGTGTCAAAACAGCAGCCTTGGGAAGCCCAGTAGTTCCTCCGGTATAAGGAAGTGCCGAGATATCTTTTTTCGGATCAATTTTTACCTGTGGCGGATTGGGTGGATACCTTTTAATTAAAGCTTCAAAATCGAGGAGACCCGCCTTGGCCATTTCTTCGGGGTTGGGAACATGCAAATTCGCATAGTCTTTCCCCAACAAGCTTTTTCCCAAAAGTTTTTTCACCCTAGGCAAGTATTCAAGAACACTTGTAATAATAATATGCTTCAGGGGCACGCCGGCTCTTTCCACATTATCATAGAGAATGTCCTGACAAACAATTATTGAAGCATCGCTGTCCTCCAACTGGTGCTTAATTTCATGACTAGTATAGACAGGACTTATCGGCGTGACCTTGGCGCCGAGTTTTAAAGTCGCAAAGTAAGAAATGACATACTGCGGACAATTGAGCAAAAAGAGGGCGACTGTATCTCCGCGCTTGACACCCAAGTCAGCCAGCGCCGTAGCAAATCGGTCAATGAGCTCTTTCAATTGTACGAAGCTGATCTCTCTGCCGTAGAAAATCAGGGCCGTTTTTTTACCGTATTGAGCGACGGACTTTTCAAACATATCAGGGACAGACATACCTTCCGGTATGTCCACTTTGTCAGCCGCACCTTCCGGGTAATGCTTCAACCAAGGTTTTGACAAATAGAATTCTTTTGCATTCATTATAATTATCCTCTCAATTTCTTCATCGTCAGTGACAATATATATTTTACTACCGGATAAGGTTCCGGCAAATTACTCTTAAAAATATCCTACTCCAAAGATGCCGTGCAAACGCGGCAGGTTTTACGCCACGCAACGTTTCTAACTTTACAGCGGGGACATTCTTCTTCCACCTTTTCCCGTAACCAGCGGAACAACCCATCCGGCATGAAGATAAGGACCAGCAATACTACAATCGCGAATACTATAGTGCGGTAATCCTGGATTAAATGAAAAAGTTCCAATGTCGGGTAAAGAAAAAATACCGCCGCGACAGGACCATAAATTGTAGCCGCGCCGCCGAATATCGACCAGATAACTACCTGGAACGATAATGACACGTCTAAAGTAGAGGGCCCGACAATTCTCATGAAGTGAGCGTAGAGCCCGCCGGCAAGACCGGCAAAAAAACCACTCAGGCAGAAAGCCAGAAGTTTATAACGTGTTGTATTGACGCCTGAAGCCCTCACAGCAATTTCATCTTCGCGAATGGCGTGAAAGATAATCCCCGTGTTTGAGTCTGTTATTTTCCACATAATGGTGCATAAAACAAGCATCAGAATCGATATTACATAATATTCTTCGATGCGTGTCGGCGCTAATTTCTGAATTCCAGAGATTCCCAATTCACCGCCGGTAAAGCCTGGAAAAGTGAAAATCAGTCCTATTACTATGATAGGAAAGGCCATCGTCGTTAGCGCCAGATAAGTTCCTTTGAGACGCAGAGCCGGAATTCCTACAGTTAGACCGGCGGCAACAGCAACTAGCGCGCCAAGAGGGATACTGAACCAGGGCGCAAGCTGCCAGTGAATATTCATTAAGGCGGCGCTATACGCGCCCACGCCAAAGAAAAGGGCATGGCCGAAGTTCAGCTGGCCGGTAAAACCACAGAGCAAATCCCAGCTTGCGGCAAATATGGCAAAAATGCATGTCAGAGTGAAAACACGGAGGATGTAAACATCGTCGGTAAAAGACGGCAACAAAAGAATAAAGAGGAAAAAGATTATCACAGCCACGCGTGAAGGCAAAACAAGTACTTCATTTCTTACGACGGCAAGCAGTTTTCTCAGGTAAAATAAAATTAGCTTCATGGAATATCTCTACCTTTCTTCTTCAAAGTACACGCCAAAGAGACCTTCTGGCCTGATAAGCAAAACTATAATCATAATAAGCAGGGCCACGGAAACCTTTAGGAAAGCGCCCTGCGGGGAAAGGAACACAACCGAGGCTTCGGTAAAGCCCATGATGTACGCTGCCACAAAACTGCCCTTAAGAGAGCCAAGGCCGCCTAAAACGACAACAGCCATCATCATAACCAGAGGCGTCGTCCACATATGGGGTTCCAGAATTTCCAGAGGAACAACAATCGCGCCGGCAAATCCGGCAAGCCCTATGGCAATTCCCATTGTAATCATGGCCACTTTGGACTCATTTATACCCATTAGATTCGCCACTTCCCTGTCCTGAGCGGTGGAGCGAAGCGCCAAACCTAATTTAGTTTTAAACAAAAATAGAACCAGCAACACCATAACGACGACGGCCGATCCAAGCGTCAAAAGCTGTTGGTTAAAAACCTTCACTCCTAAAATTTCGATAAAACCGTCAATGAGATTGGGAACACTTAAATAGGTTCCCGTAAAAGCCAAGGTCATAATTTCCTGAAAAATCATGGCAATGGCCATAGTTGCTATCAAAACGGCGCCTTCATGCTCACGGATGGGATTAAGAACTAACTTGTAAGTAATCATCCCCAGAAGAATAGATATAACAATGGCAATGAGCATAGCCGGAACAGGGTGCCAACCAAGATAGTGAGTAGCTGTGTAAATACAGTAAGCGGCTACCATGTAAAAAGCTGTATGCGCGATATTAACGATACGCGCCACCCCAAAGATAAGCGAAAAACTGATGGCCAAAAGAGCATAAATACTGCCTTTAATCAAACCCATGACAACGATGTCTAATACCATAGACATTATAATTACCTCTCTATTTTTTAATGAATACTGGATTCGTCCGCCGCAAAGCGGCAGACGGTGCATGAATAATAATTATCAATTATTATCGTTTATTTTTTATGAGCTTTAATCATTCAAGGCGGAAGCTTTATGGGTTCCATGCCTTTATAGGTCACATCCACTCCAAGAGCCGGTTTCCAGCCATTAGGCCATACACCAAGCAATTTACCATCCTGCCACTGAACACCAAGACCAGTCGCGTAACCGAGGCCGAATGTTATATCATGAAGATGACGGCACCAACTTGTCTTTCGAATATCTGCTCGTGCTGGAAGCAGTTTTATAAACCCGCTTTCCCAGAGTTGCTACTTTAAAATGCCCGCCCCTTTATAAAGGGGCGGGCAAAAAGCTTTTTTTATTACTTTTTGTAAGCCTTAATCATCCAGGGAGGAAGCTTTATGGGTTTCATCCCTTTATAGGTCACATCCACACCGGGAGCCGGCTTCCAGCCATTGGGCCATACACCAACCAGTTTGCCATCCTGCCACTGAGTAGCTATACCAGTAAGATAACCAGGGCCAAAGGTCAGATCATGCAGAGGACGACCTAAGTTATCTTTTGTGTATCTAACTGTTCCTGAAGGAACCTTGTACACACGGTTTTCCATGATTGCCACCAGCACATCCGAATTGAGAGAACCAGTTTGCTCAATGGCCGGCACTATGCCGTAGATAATAGCAGCATAAGTATCTGCTGTGTATGTTGGTATCTCACCATATCTTTTCTTGTAACCTTCCACAAAAGGTGTGGTAAGTTCATTCTGCTCCACGCCTTCAGCATAGGTATTGGAGGTTATAACATAATTACCCATACCGCGTGTTGCCTGCCAAAACTCAGTCTTCTGCGCTTCCACGTTAATACCTACCTGGATGGCGGGAATCTTCAGCTCACCCCCCTGGCGGGCAAAAGGAATGCCGACAGATGAGGAGAATATGGTGAAAATAATATGAGCGCCGGCGCGCTGAATCGCCGAAAGCTCCGCGGAAACATCCGTGGCTACCGGAGACGGTCTCCACACACCGACCAGCTCCATACCCATTTTAGGCAGTGTGGCCTGAACCGCCGGAACCATCGGGTCCGCCCACTGCGCTTTTTCCGCCACGAAGGCAACCTTAATCGGGCCTTCAATTTTCAAAGATTGCTTCACGATTGCGCCAACAGTACCCACATGTATAAAGGCAGCCTTGACCAGGTCGCTAGAACTATAAGGAGTACCACGGAAAAAATACTTATACTGATCATAGTATTTGGCCACTCTTTCACAGAGTTCCGGATGCGCCGCTCCGCAGCCTATAAAAATAACTCTTTTATCCATCGCGATATCCTGCATGGCCATAACCGCTTCCGTACGGAAACCACCAACAACAAAATTAACTTTTTCTTTTGTAATCAAACGCTCCATCGCGTTGGTCGCATCCGTTACGCTCAAAAATTCGTTGGAATCAGCCTGAATAAGTTTGATTTTCATCATCTTATCACCGACCTTAACGCCTCCTTTGGCGTTAAGTTCATCAGCTGCCATTGTGGCGCCGTTCCAATGGCCGATACCCTGGACAAATTTCATCGGGCCGATAACACCGATTTTAATCTCCTGCCCAAAAGCAGTCGCCCAAAGCGACACGGTAAATAAGAAGATTATTGCCGATACAAACATGCTCTTTTTAAAACATTTCATTTAGCCAACCCTCCTTTTCTTTTTGGTTTTGACTAATTGCATATTAAAGCCTATTGAGTTTGTCAACACTTTTTGACCATTCTTTCAAGCACTTATGACCAATAGTCAATGATTATTTTTTACTTTTGGGCTTTATAAATTGAAAACAGAAATATTTTTATCGCCGGGCGGCGACAACTTTAAGCCGCTTGATATTTGTTAAGTATCGCTTCCAGCTTTTTCTTTGTTTCGTTTTTAACCAAAATGGTTTTTTTTCTCGATTTAAAACCGGCAATAATATTTATTTGTGATTTTTTAAGATTTAATTCTTTCGCGAGAAATCCAACGCAGGCACTATTTGCCTCGCCTTCATGCGGCTGAGCGGTTACTTTAATTTTCAGCATTCCTTCCTGAATACCGATGATTTGAGCGCGCGAAGCGCGGGGAGTCACATGTATTGCGAAACTTGCGCCTTCTTTAGATTCTTTTATCTCAACCATGACAACCATTTTATAAGTAACGGACTGATTGAATAATTGTTTCGACCAGGAAATACCGCAAAAAGAAAATTACCAGAATTACGATAATCGGTGAAAAATCAACGCCGAGATTTTGCCCTGGCAACAGGCGGCGCACGGGGCGCAGCACCGGTTCGGTAACGCGATACAAAAAGATAACGATTTTATTGTAAGGATCGGCATTTACCCAGGAAATTACCGCGCGAAAAATAATTATCCACATGTAAACAGTCAAAACAATATAAATGACTTTCGCCAGAGCAACTATAAAATTTTGCAAAATAAACATAAATCCTCGTTTTTTAAGACTTTTGTTCCGGTAGGGATTGGGCAAAAGCAATTAACGCTTCATTAAATTCTTCCGGATTTTCCATCATCACCATGTGGCCGGCGTTTTTTATGAAACAGGTTTTTGATCCATTAATATTGACGGCAATTTCCCGTGATAATTGAGGCGGCGTCATTTTATCTTCCTCGCCGCAGATAACCAGTGACGGCAAACTAATTTTTTTAACTTTGTCAGTTAAATCCATTTTATCACAGGCAACAAGGTCTCCGTACAACACTTCTGTTTTCACGCCGGATAGACTTTTTCTCAGCGGTTCGGTAAGGTTAATTCTGTTTTCTTTGGCCAGAGAAAATTTGCACATCAGTTCAAACGCGGTTTCCGGTTCCTTTTTTAATAATTCAAAAATCGCCGGGTTTACGGGCATTTTAAGCCCCCCGCCGACAACCGCTACCCCTTTAATCATCGAACCGAATTCCGCAGCAAACGTCAACGCTATTGCCGCGCCCAACGAATGCCCGACAATGATGACATTTTTCAGTTGCAAAACATCAAAAAGCCTTTTCACTAAGAGGCTGTAAACATTTATATCGCTTTCACCGCTGCCTTCCGAACTGCCGTGCCCCGGAAGATCAACCGCAACTATATTGAAATTTTTATTCAAACGGGCGTACTGAAAAGACCACAAACTATGGTCTCCGCCGGAGCCGTGAATGAAAAACAAACTTTGCTTATTAGTTCCAAAATCCCGCTCTTTGATCCAACAGGCAATTTTTATGGAATTTACCTGGAAATGCTCGATCATGACTTTCCTTTCCGTTTTTTTTAATGAAGTAGCACAGGAAAACAAGTTTTAGCAATCTAATAATGTCTTTATGCCAGACAATTTATGTTGACAGATAAGAATTTTTAGTTGCAATAACTTTAAACAACATACGGAGGCAGCTATGTTCAAGGGTAAAAAAATCGCCATCATCGGCGGCGGGAAAATGGGCAGCATCATCGCGCAGGCTTTGACGGCAAAAAAATTGTCGCCCAAAAAAAACATTATCATTACGGATATTGATCAGGCCCGCCTGGATTTCATTTCCTCCAAAATGCGATTTCCTGTATCTTGCGATAATAAAAAAGTTGCCAAAAACGCGGCTATCATCATCCTGGCAATCAAGCCGCAAAATATGCGCGAAACTTTAAAAGAAATCGCGCCTTTTATCAGTAAATCAAAAATCATCATTTCTATTGCCGCGGGAATTACCACATCTCTCATCGAATCACTTCTACCTGAAAAATCCCGCGTTCTGCGCGTAATGCCCAATACTCCGGCGCTGGCGGGAGAAGGAGCGGCGGCAGTGGCAAAAGGAAAATACGCGTCAAATGCTGATCTAAAATTAACCCGCGCCATTTTTGACGCCGTGGGCTTAAGTGTTGAAGTCGAAGAAAAATTCATGGATGCCGTAACGGGACTTTCCGGCAGCGGCCCGGCTTACTTTTTTATGATCATTGAAGCGCTGATTGAGGCGGGAGAAAAAGTCGGGCTTTCGAGAGACTTGGCCGCGAAACTATCGATGCAGACGATGCTGGGCGCGGCGCGTCTTTGCCTGCAAAGCGATAAGGACCCGGCCCAGCTAAGGGAAATGGTTACCTCTCCGGGAGGAACAACGGCCGCCGGCTTAAAAGTGCTTCATGAAGGGAAAATACGCGAAACTTTTATCGCCGCCGTTGAAGCGGCGACGGCAAGATCAAAAGAACTGGCCGCGGGAAAATAAAAACACCCAGGTAGCGCGCTTCACCAAAAAAACTAAAAGGTTTCTTCGTTTTCTTTTTTCTCTTCTGTGTTATTTTCCGCATCTTCTTGCCGCGCGCTATTATCAGAAAAGTTCATTTCTTTTGCCGGGACAATACGCGGAAACAACTCCTCATGCTCAGGCAAATGCGGGGCGTCTGGCAGAACGCCGCCGTTATCATCAGTTTTTTCTAGTGCAGGCTCTGCACCGCTTTTATTTTCGTGTTCTTTCTTTTTCCTGCGCCTAGGCCTACGACGCGATTTCTTTTTAACTGTTTCCTTTTTATCGTCGCCCGCGAAAGCTACTATTTCCGCCGTCTCGTGTTCGTGCTCATGTTCATATTCATCCGTTTTTTCCAGCGCTGTTTCTTTCGCCGTCTTTTTGATGTCGAAACCGTTCCAGGGCATTTCCGTGCTGCCGGAAATATACACGGTTAGGCCAAAAGTCGATTCCAGATTTATCAGCCTGTCTCTCTTATTGTTAAGTATGTAGCTGGCGATTTCATGCGGCAGGACAACTCTTAGCTCGGAATAAATCCCTTTAACCGCTTCGGATTCAATTTTGCGGAAAGCTCCCAAAGCCGCGTATTCCAGCGAAGGCCGCAGGCCGCTGCCCGCGCAGTGCGGGCACTTCATGTAGCTGATTTCCTGAATGGTGGATTTTTTCTTCTGACGCGAAAGTTCAAGAAGCCCGAACTTGGAAATGCGCGCCAGTTGAATCCTGGAGCGATCGATGCTGAGCGCTTTTTTAAATGCTTTTTCCACCTCATTGATATGTTTCTTATCCATCATATCGATGAAATCGATAACCAGCAGGCCACCCAGGTCGCGCAGGCGCAACTGACGGGCGATTTCCTCACAGGCTTCAATATTGGTTTTAAACGCCGTTTCTTCGATATTCTTTTTGCTGGAGGCGCGCCCCGAATTTACGTCAATCGTAATCATGGCTTCCGTCGGATTGATCACGAGATAGCCGCCGGATTTCAGATCCACGCGCTCCTGATAAATAACGCGGATTTGCGCTTCCAGCTGAAATTTTTCAAAAAGAGGAATATTTTCCTTGTAATGCTTGACGAGCTTCATCTGCCGCGGTGTTACCGCCTTCAAATAAGCGCGTATTTTGCGGAAAGTATCCAAATCATCAACAAAAATTTCGCCGATTTCCGGCGTTAAATAATCGCGCAGGCTGCGCACGCCAAAGTCTGATTCCTGATAAATCAGCAGCGGGGCGTTGCTTCCGGAAGCTTTTTTCTGTATCTCTTTCCACAGTCTTAACTGTAATTGATAATCGCGCTGGATTTCCTGTTTGGTGCGACTGACTCCCGCCGTTCTGACGATAAAACCCATATCCGCGGGAAGCTTAATCTGTTTGATAATGTTTTTTATTTTTTCGCGGTCTTCTTCGTTTTCAATTTTCCGGGAAATTCCCAAACCCGGGTGATCAGGCAGCAAAACAACGTATCTACCGGGCAGAGAAATATAAGATGTCAGAAGAGCGCCCTTGTTACCGGTAGCTTCGCGCACGACCTGCACGATAATTTCCTGACCTGATTTTAGCGTAGGCTTGCCGCCATTTTCCTGCTTGGTAAAATATTCCGGGTTTGTATCTTTAAGAGGAAGAAAACCGTCTTTGGGGCCGCCGTAATCCACAAAGGCCGCCTGAAGGCCGCGCTCAACTTTGAGCACCTTGCCTTTGTAAATGTTTCCGATAATCGGTTCACGCACCGCCATCTGAATGTCGAATTCGATGAGCTTGCCCTTTTCGTTAACCGTCGCCATGCGCATCTGTTCTTTATGCGCGGCGTTCACGAGCATCGTGTGTTTCATAAATGTCCTTTTGGGCCGGCCGCAAACTTCGCGAGGTTGATATTTTCAACGCGCGAATTAAGCGGCCGGCCTGCGTATATTATTGAAAGGCGCTGATATCGCCTTTACCAATTCGAATAATTTCAATATTGTCATCAACCAGACTGATGACGCTGGACGGCTCCGGCATAATAATACCGCCGTCGATTATTAAGTCAACCACATGATTAAAGTTTTCTTTAATAAGACAAGGATCGCTCAATGATTCGCCCTGCGCGGTTTTCACGCTGGTACTGATAATCGGTTCGCCCAGTTCTTTGATCAGCGCCAGGCAAATCTGATTGTCCGGCACGCGGATTCCCGTGGTCGATCTTTTGGGGAGAATAATTTTCGGCACCAGGCGGGAAGCTTCCAGAATGAATGTGTAAGCTCCCGGCAGAAGGCGTTTCATTGTTTTATAAGCGTAATCGGTTACTTTGGCGTACTGGCTGATATGCTTTAAATCCGAGCAGACAAAACTTAAGGGTTTTTTCTTGTTTCTTTTTTTCAGTTCGTAAATTCTTTCAATGCCTTTTTTGTTGGACAAAGCGCATCCCAGACCATAAACAGTGTCGGTCGGATAAATAATCACTCCGCCGTCACGCAGAACATCCGCCGCTTTTTTTATCAGGCGCATCTGCGGATTCTGGCTGTTTATGGATATCATTTTTATTTTCTCGCTTGCGCGTTAGTTTCATAAAAATTCCTATATCAGCAAATAAATCTGTTGGCAAACAAAACTTCGCAAAATAATTGAGGAAAATATAAAACTATTTGCCGTTTCGTTTGTCTTTGCTCAGTTTGTATTCGATACTGTCCACCAGCGCCTGCCAGCTTGCCTCGATGATATTCTCCGAAACACCGGTCGTGCTCCAGAGATCTTCACCGTCGGTCGAATCCAGCAATACGCGGACGCTCGCGGCCGTGCCTTCGGAGCCTTCCAGCGTGCGCACCTTGAAATCAACCAAATGCATATCTTTGATATGCGGATAAAATTTGGTCAGCGCTTTGCGCAGGGCGTGATCCAGGGCGTTTACCGGGCCGTTGCCTTCCGCCGCCGTCAGTTCTTCCTCTCCGTCCACAGAGATTTTAATTGTGGCCTGAGAAAGACAGGGCTTTTCCTCCGAGCGTGATGTGACAACATTAAAGCTTTCCAAAGTAAAAGGTTCGACAAATTGGCCGATGGCCTTTTTCATCAACACGGAAAGAGAGCCATCGGCGGAATCGAACTGGAATCCTTTGTCTTCCATATTTTTTACTTCCTGAACGATTTTCTTGATCATTGTATCGTCCTTGCCTAAATTGATGCCCAGCTCTTTGGCTTTATAAGCAATGTTGCTTTTCCCCGCTAAATCGGAAACCAGCACGCGCCGGTAATTGCCGACCAGCTCCGGCTGAATATGTTCATAAGCTAATGAATTTTTAACGACGGCGCTTACATGCACGCCGCCTTTATGCGCGAAAGCGCTGCGCCCGACAAACGGCCGGGCATTTAGCGGCGGCACATTGGCCACATCGCTTACATAATGCGATAGACTGGTGAGTTGCTTAATCGATTCATCGGGCAGACAATTCTTGCCCATTTTAAGCTGGAGATTAGCGACAACAGAAATAAGATCAGCGTTGCCGCATCTTTCTCCGAAACCATTGATTGTCCCCTGCACCATTTTTACTCCTTCGCGCACCGCCGCTAGCGTGTTGGCTACAGCCAGCCCGCAATCGTTATGCGTGTGAATGCCCGCTTTATTCAGGGGAAGATGAGCGCTGATTTTATTTACAATATCGGCGATTTCGTAAGGCATGGAACCGCCGTTGGTATCGCACAAAACAATCATATCCGCGCCGGCATCCAATGCAGCTTTAACAACTTTTGTCGTGTAGCGGGGATTGTTTTTGTAGCCGTCAAAAAAATGTTCCGCGTCAAATAAAACTTCTTTGCCCAGCGATTTAAGGTATTCGATGGAATCGGCAATCATCGCCAGATTTTCTTCCAGATCCGTTTTCAGAATTTCCGTCACGTGCAGGTCCCACGATTTTCCGACCAGCGCGTAGGCGGGCGTATCCGCTTTAATCAACGCCTTTAAATTCGGGCAGGCCGCAGGCTTGGTATGCGCCCGGCGCGTAGAGCCGAAAGCCGTCAGGCGGGAATTTTGGAATTCCACGTCTTTGGCCATTTCAAAAAAGCGCATATCCTTGGGATTGGAGCCCGGCCAGCCCCCTTCGATATAATGAAAATGCATCTCGTCAAAACGCTGGGCGATGCGCAGTTTTTCTTCCGCCGAAAAACTGGTCTGCTCGCCCTGTGTTCCGTCTCTGAGCGTGGTATCATAAACTAAAATCTGGTTTTTTGTCATTTTTCCCTATCTCCTTGTAAAAAAAATCCGCTGCGGGCTTTCCTGGCAGCGGATTTCGGTTTGTATTCGATTGTATCGTTATTACATTACTTCACCGCCAAGCCTCCTATGGGGAAGCTAATTATAATGATGCTGATTATAATTATCGCGATGAAGATCGAACTCATATTACCCTTAACCAATTAATTTTTCTGAATAATAAATTTTCCCGTATTGTTTGTCAATAGATTTTTTCCAATAATAATATAGATGTTTTCTTGGCAAAATTTACCATCAGTGGTAAATACATAGGGGATGTAATAACTTCAGTCAAAAGATATTGATTGGCAACTTGCTAATCTTAATCAGTTTAGTTTTCGATTTTTAGAAAGAGAGTCTCATGGACGGGTCAGTATTTTTTCATAAATTGTTAATCATTCTTGGTTTTTCCATACCTGTTATTTATATTTTCAATAAATTAAAATTCCCCTCCATTATCGGCTTTCTCATCACCGGCATCATCATCGGGCCTTTCGGGCTGAAGCTAATCACTGATACCGCGGGCATTCAGCTGATGGCGGAAATTGGCGTTGCCCTGCTTTTATTCACCATCGGCGTGGAAATATCGCTGGCGCGGTTTTTAAAGCACTTATCGGAGTTTTTGCTTACCGGCGGCTTGCAGGTATTTTTTACTTTCCTGGCCGGTTTTTTTATCGGTCTTCTTTTTCAGATGAGCCTGATGCAGGCGGTTTTTATCGGATTCATTCTGGCGCACAGCTCGTCGGCGCTGGTTTTAAAAATGCTCAAAGACCGAGGTGATGAGGAATCGCCGCAGGGCAGGACATCCATCGGCGTTATTTTGTTTCAGGATATCATGGTCGTGCCGATGATGCTCTTGATTCCTTTTCTCGCGGGAGATAGTGGCCCTACCACAGGCGTAATCATCTGGAAGCTGGCAAAATCACTTTTGATCATCGCGGCTATTCTGGTCGCGGCGCGATATATTATTCCGTTTATCCTGGAGCGTCTCGCCTACATGCAGATGCGCGATGTCTTTGTTATCACCTCGATCGTCATCACGCTGGGCATCGCGTGGCTCACGCACGCTTTAGGTTTATCACTGGCCATTGGCGCTTTTCTGGCGGGTCTGGCTATTTCGGACACGGATTTCACGCACCAGATTATCAGTGACATCAATCCTTTCCGCGATATCTTTTTATCAATATTCTTCGTTTCCTTCGGCATGATTCTGGATCTGGATTTCGCGTTAAAAAACTATGCGTTCATCTTTGCCGTGACTCTCACCATCCTTTTGCTCAAAGCGGGAATTGTTATCGGCCTGGTAAAATTTCTGAAATACCCCTGGCGCACCGCCCTTTTGAGCGGCGTTATTTTGTCGCAAATCGGTGAATTTTCGTTCGTGCTCGCGCTGCAGGGCTTCAAAAATAATATTATTTCCGAATATACTTATCAGACCTTTATCAGCGCTTCGGTTCTGACCTTTATCGTTTCGCCACTGCTGATTGCTCTTGCTTATCATGTTCTTTCGGGAAAAAATTTGTTTGTTGCCGATAAGAACGCAAAATCGTCTGATGAAATTGATGAGCTGCAAATGAAAAACCATGTCATTGTCTGCGGCCTGGGATTAAACGGTAGAAACCTGGTTAAGGTTCTAAAAGAGACGGCCATCAACTACGTCATTACCGATCTTAACATTCAGCATATCCGCGATATGCAAAAGGCAGGTGAAAAAAATATCATCTGGGGAGATTGCTCCAACACGGAAATCCTCAAACGCGCCGGCGTGGAAAAGGCGCGCGTGCTGGTGATCGCCATATCGGATCGCTTTTTGACCAAATGCGCGCTGAGCGTAGCCAAATCGCTCAACCCGAATATCCACGTTATCGTCCGCACCAAATACGTAACCGACATCGAAGAACTGCAGGCGCTGGGCGCCGACGACATCATCCCGGAAGAATTTGAAACATCAATTCAGATATTCAGCCGCGTATTAAAAATGTTCCATATTCCCAACAGCATCATCCTGACGCAGGGCAATATCATTCGTAACAAATCCTACGGCGTCTTCAGGCAGGTGCGCTTCACGCAGGAAGCTTTTGACCAGATCAGCCAGATTTTGGCGCAGGGAACGATTGATACCTGCTACATCGCCGTCGACAACCCGGTTATCGGCAAAAGCATAAAAAAGATTGACCTGAAAGCGCAGACCGGCGCGATGATTATCAATATCATCCGCGACAACAAAACTATTACCAACCCGCCCAGTAATTTTGTCCTGAAAGAAGCCGATCAGATCATTCTTTTCGGCAGTCACGCGGCCATTGACGCGGGACTCAAAATATTAGGCGCAGGCAATCAAAACGGCGATTAAAAAATATCAGAAATTATTCAAAAGGATAAATATTGACTACTCATTCCCACCATAATCACCTGGACACGCAAACATCATGGGGCAGGCGTTTAGTCGTCTCCATGGTCATCAACCTGATTATTCCGATAGTGCAGATCTGGGGCGGCATCGTCTCCGGCTCTATGGCGCTCATCAGCGACGCGCTGCATAATTTAAGCGATTTTGTTTCTCTGGTGATAAATTATGCCGCCCTGCTCATCGGCAGGCGCGGCCCCACGCATAAGCAGACCTTCGGTTATAAACGCGTGGAGATTTTCGCGGCGCTGGTCAGCGTGGCTATTTTATACGCCGCGGCAATTTACATTGCGATTGAGGCCTGGCAAAGACTTCTCCATCCCCGGCCGATAAGCGGGCAGCTTGTCATCTGGATCGCGCTTTTGGGCTTTGCGGGCAATTTATTTTCCGCGCTAATTCTCCGCACCGGCGCCAAAGTAAATCTCAATATGAAAAGCGCTTTCCTGCACATGCTGGCCGATGCCGCCACTTCGCTGGCCGTCGTCGCGCTGGGTATCATATGGCTTTTCAAGCCCTGGTACTGGCTTGATCCGGCGCTTTCGTGGCTCATTGTCGCCATAATTATTTACAGTGGCTGGGGAATCCTTAAAGACAGCTTTCTTATTCTGATGAACGCCACTCCGCCGGGCATTAATCTTACCGAAATCAAAAACACGTTGGAGGCAATCGACGGGATAAGCGAAATCCATGATCTGCATGTTTGGAATCCCTCCGCGGAAAGCATTGCTCTTGCCGCGCACATTACTGTGCCCGACCAGATGCTGGGCAAGGTTGACGCGCTAGCCCAAAAAGTAAAAACAATTCTTCTGGAAAAATTTAAAATCGACCACCCGACTTTGCAGTTCGAATCCAACGCCTGTAAAAACGGTGGGCTTCTATGCTCTATTAGCAATAATGAAATTCATCACCGGAGGTGAAACATGGCCGAATCTTTCAAATCCCGTCTCATGCGCTGGAAATTTAATTTATATCCCGTGTATCGGCGCACCGGCGCGCGCATCACTTATATGTCGCACGATTTGCGCGAAGTACGCATTAAATTGCCGCTGACCTGGAAAACAAGAAATTATGTTGGCACCATTTTCGGCGGCTCTATGTACGCGGCGGTTGATCCCCTTTATATGGTCATGCTAATAAATATACTGGGGCCGGAATATATTGTCTGGGATAAAGCGGCATCAATTAAATTTAAACAGCCCGGACGTTCCACGCTGCGCGCGGAAATTAAAATTACTAAAATCGAAACCGATTACATCCGCAAAGCGCTCAAAGAACAGAACAAGCTCGACCGCACCTATCAAATTGAGCTGGTTGACGAAGAGGGCAACATCTGCGCTGTGGTGGAAAAGATAATTCATTTCAAGGAAAAAATAATGAATAATTAAGGCTTAATACCTAAAAACTGAGCCTAAAATAGGATTCATAAAAAGCAACTCAAAATTATAATGGTGCCCTGCGGCCTTGTAGGAAAAGCGCGATAAGTTTTAGTGTCGAAGTAGTTAATATAACGAAGTATTCATTGACAATAAGTCTGCTCCGTGCGATAAGCGAAATGGTAATAACGAAGAACCTCTCGAACCTGATCCATCAATTTGAGATTTTGATTGGGGCGGAACTTCGGTTTATTATCCGTGTTTTCCATATTTAGCACCTAAGCCTTGCGATAAGTGGAATTTGGCAAGCGATTTTGCAATAAGTGGAAAATAATCCGGCCTTTATTCCATTTTAAGTAGTTTAATATCACAATAAGTGGAAAATATTTCCATCTATATGCTCTGCTGTGATGGAATATTTTCCGTCTATTACACTGTTAACCAAAAGGCATTATGCTCCTATACAAATATTTTCCACCAGCAAGAATTGCCAGCTTTCGAGATTGCTTAATCAGGTTTACTCAGTATGGTGATTTTAACGATCCGTTTGAACTAAATCCACATATCAACAAACTTGCTGAAGAAAACGAAATAAGAGCAATTGTCGAAAGAGATTTTGTAAAAATTATTGAGGAAGAATATTGTAAGAATCCTATAATTAGCGCATTCATTTCCAAGGAAAATTTTATAAGTCTTGCCATAACACATCAAGAATCTGTCAAGGATGCAGTTATTGGCATGGAGCCAGATGTCGTGAAGCTATTACCAGGAATGTTACAAAAAACAGCAAATTCTCTTATAGGTGCGTTATCGCTTTCTGAGATTTGTGACCACGAACTAATGTGGTCGCACTATGCAGAAGAACACAAAGGCTTTGTTGTTGGTTTCGATAGTGCTCACCAATTTTTTAACCAGCAAAAGTCATCTGTAGATGAACTTCGTCATCCAAGGAAGATAGAGTACCGTGATAGACCACCAGTAATAAATTTAATGAAAACAACTGGTACGGAATTATTTTTTGTTAAAAGTTCAAGGTGGGAATATGAAGCAGAATGGAGGATGTTATTGCCATTGTCTGAAGCTACTGCAATTATCAAAAAAGATCCGTACGCCATTCATCTGTTTAAATTCCCAACTCAATCGGTAAAGAAAATAATTCTTGGTGCACGAACAACTGACGAGAATAAAACCATTGTTCGCGAGATGTTAGCCGGATATGAATATTCGCACATAGAATTATATCAAGCTCAACTTGAGAGTTCATCATACGGAATTATTATTGAGAAAGAAAATGGTTAACAATTGCATCCACCGGACGGCTTACAGCCGCCGGTGATCCGCATGTTAGCCCTGAAAAGATGAGAACCGATATTGACCGTTACATAAGCGAGTTACGTCACACGACCACTGTGGCTGGACTCAATTACGAAATCTGGTGGGTATATAAGAGCAAAGACACCCGGCCGTTGTACGTCGAAGCTATGAACAGGTATGGACTGTTCTTCCAAACATCAATCCATGCCCACTTCGTTGCGCTGCTCGTCGCGCTCTACAGACTATATGAAACCAGAGATAACACTTTCAACATTCCATCACTCTTGAAGATACTCAAGGATGAGGCACGGTTATCGGACGCAACGTTGGGGTTACTTGAGAGCATTTACAAAAATGAGGCAAAGCCACTTTGGATCAAGGTAAACATTCTTCGCAACAAGGCTTTCGGCCATCGATCTGTAGCACACACTGTCGAGCAAGTCTTCCAAGAAGCGGGGGTAACGCCAAATGAACTCCGCGATTTGGTGGAGGCGACCAAGAAGTTGCTCAACGAATTGACTCATGCATGGGACAAGAGTGTTCATGCCTTCAATCTTGGGTCGCGTGAAGATACGTTGCAGTTGTTAGGTGACCTCAAGGGTATGCATGAGGGCTAAAGAATAAGGATAGATCGTGAGAGCGAAGCGACTACGATCTATCCTGTAGTTGGACGAGTCCGCCGGAATTTGGACGGCGTCTTTATATATGGGCATGACGGAGACATCCTATTTCATTTTTAAAAATTGTGTTGACAGAAAGAATATAGGATTTCCCGAACTATCCAATATCGGCGCGCCTCCTGTCTTTGGCTGAAAAGGAGTGGTGGAAATCAAATTATTTTTAATTTCGATTATCATTTTTTCTTTGACNNGACGGCTTACAGCCGCCGGTGATCAGCACGTTATGTCTAATGAAAGATAGATGATTATGGAAGAGAAGACGATATCGAAACTTGCGATCAGCTCTGTAATTCTTTCTGCTTCATCAATATTCTTATGGCTGTCTTGGATTCCTGGAGTAATTTGTGGCCACATAGCGCTGGTAAAAATAAAAACCAATCCAAAGCTTAAAGGCAAAAAGGTAGCAATTGTTGGTCTCGTAATAGGTTACTTGTTCCCCGCAGCTTTACTTGGTCTGGTTCTTTACTTGAGCGGTTCTTTAGAAAGGGAATTTGCAGTTATTGACCATGGTCGAATTGTATGGGAAGGAAGGTTCCCACATGATGCAAATGATAAAGATGAATTTAATAGATCAAACACTATTTTAACACCTGTAGTAATTAATGGAGAAATTATCGGCACTATTGAAAGCCGAGACAGAAATCTTCGCTTGGTAATCAAACGCAATGTTGACAAAAAAGAATTCACCGTTTGGAAATACCAAGACTATGGGATTGCATCAAAAATAACTGTTGATGAAGCAAAGCGCTCTTTAATTGTATATTATGATCACACTCTCATGCGTGAAAAATATTATAATACAGTCGTTTCGCTGTCTGATTTTAAAGTAAAAAAGCATTTAGTGAATCGGGGGCCGTGGCGCCTTTGGTGACATAACAAAAGCAATACACCCGATCGCTACGCTCCGGGTAATTTTTTCGTTATATGTTCAATATTTAGGTAGCAATGCTGTTCAATAAATCATAATAGTGGAGGCATGTTTATGGAAATAAGTAATGAGATGTGGGAAATTGTACAATCCCATTTGGGTTACAACGATGAAGAGATGAAATTATTTAAAAAAAACCCGAAAACCGAAGGGATTGTTTCTAAGATACCAAGGCTGATGAATATGGACTTTGTTTTTGATGTTGTTCAATCGCATGGATGCGGCTCTCAACATAAGGTTGGTGATAAAATATATTTTGATGGTTTAGGCTGTCTAATTCCCGAACTAAGTCCAAAAAGGATATGCGCTTTTGCAGTAAGCAGCATGTCTCAGTTGATTTGGACTGCTCAGGAGCTTGTATATGCAGGAGTTGATCCAAATCAAATGCGTTTAAACAAAGTATGCTGCATTGATGTTGGCGTAAAATGTGGCGGGTTAGGTAATGTCGTATTTGCATTTAATTCTGAAAAGAAAAAACAGTAAAATATGGGAACACCATATAACAAAAGAATCCACCGGACGGCTTTCAGCCGCCGGTGATCGGCACGTTAGCCAGACAGAATGTGGGAATATAGATTGAAATGAAAAGAAGGGAGAGATCCTATGGCAAAAAGCTTGATTGTTTACTTTACCCAGGGCGGGACGACAGGGCAAGTAGCTGAAGCTATTGCCACCGGCTTGCGCAGTAAAGAACACCAAGTCGATCTGCATAATATGAGTTACGGAGAGCCTCCAAACCTTGATGGATATAGCTTACTCGGGATCGGATTACCGGTATATATCTTCCGCCCGCCATTCAAGGTGATCGAATATTTACAGAGTCTCCCTGAGCTTAAAGGATTACCGGTATTTGTGTTCTTGCTACACGGCACCCATCCTGGTGAAACCGGCAATATAGTACGTGATGCCCTGACCCATAAGGGCGGACATGAAGTAGGTTATTTCAAGGCCATGGGAGCTGACTATTTCCTGGGATATCTCCAAAGAGGATATCTTTTTTCACCAAATAATCCGACTGCCTCGGAGCTGGATTCTGCTCAGGCATTTGGAAGAAACATTGCCGATCTAATGATGGGAATAAAGTACATTAAACAAGATCATGACAGTCCGCCATCTTTCGTGTACCGTCTTGAACGTTTTCTGACGAACAAATGGCTTGTGAAATGCTTTTACAGTTGGTTGTTTTTTGTGAAATCAAAAAAATGTACTTCTTGCGGGATTTGCATGAAGGTCTGCCCTGCCAGGAATATCACTGAAAATAAAAAGGGCCATCCTGTATGGGGACGAAACTGCCTGTTGTGCCTTTACTGCGAGATGAAATGCCCGACCGAGGCAATCCTCTCACCAGTAAGTTGGCCTCTATTCTCCCCATTTATTGCCTATAATGTATGGAAAGCACGTAATAATTCATCAATTGTACATGCACGGGTGATTCATGAGAGGGGACGTACCAAACGACTGGATCAAGCCCAGAAGAAGTGAGAGAGGCTAACAAGAGTATGCAGGCGGACGCGGTCTACCGCCCGCGCCGCTGATGCCCGTCGTTAGCCACATGAAAGAATGAGTGGAGTATGATTGCACGAATAACAAGTGTTTTTGATTGCGCTGAGAAAGAGTTTTGGAAAAAGATAATTGAACCCAAATCTTTGCAATATGTAGCATCGCCAATTCTGAGTTTTCATCCAATTGTCGGGGATGATTTTGGCGCTGAATGGGTTACAGATAAAACGTATGAATTGAAATTGCGTTTTCTTAAAATTATACCGCTCGGCAGTCATGAGATTAAGGTCATTAAAATAGATCGAAAATCTAATACAATAGTGACAAATGAAAGCGGAATACTGACGCCTGTTTGGAATCACACTGTACATTTTCGTCAGATTGAAAATAGAAAGCTACGCTATACTGATGAAATTGAAATAGGGGCAGGGTTGTTGACACCAGCTGTTTGGGTATTTGCGCATTTGTTTTACCGCCATCGTCAAAAACGATGGAGAACGCTTCTTAAAAATGTTCATAGTTAACAGAGAAGCGGCTAACAAAGTCAATACGGCCGATCGCTACGCTTTGGTTGATTTCTACGCAAAATTACAGAGCTTTTTATTCCCAAAAAAATAGCTTAACCCAGCAGGCGCTTCTGGCCGGTAATTTTTTGAATTTCCGTTATATTTTGCGAAGCTTCCAGACATCCCAAATAATTGCCCGCCGCGTCTCTGAGCGCGTAATATTCGATCATTATTTTTTGCGTCTTGTCTTTATCTTTGATGGGCAAGTCAATCCAGAAGCGCGCATTATCTCTTTTGCCCGCTTTCATCTCGGCCAGAATTGTCTCTACTTTATTGAGACTTCCCTTCGGGTGGCAATCGCGCACGTCACGGCCTACCGCTCCTTTGGGCCTTTTGAATATTCTGGTTTCGTGTTTATTCCAGGCAAGGACTTTATCGTTTTTATCCACCACGGAAAACTCCACGGGAATTGCTTCCAGCAATGCATCCAGCGTGTTTTTATCTAATTCACCAATCATTTTTTACCTCCAATTCATTTTGCCTTTAATATGCACGTGTTTTTATATATTTCCAGTTTCTAGATGATTTTTCAAAAACGATTTAACCACATTCAGTGACGAAAACTGCTGCTGGGTCGCCTGCGCGAATATGTCTTCGGGGCCGAAAATTTCCTCTTTTATCCGCTCGACGCTTTTTCCCTTTTTGTGAAGCTCTACGATTTTGCCGCCCAGTTCTTCCAGGTAGGCAATAAGCTCATCCAGCTTTGCCGCCGGCTCGTAAACAACATGCGTCGGCGCGGGAAATAAAATTTGCGGATTGAGCGCGCGGATATTTTCCAGATCCGCCAAAATCTGCCACATATCATCCATAGGACGGCAGGCTACGGGCTTGGTGCTGACATAAAGATCGCTGGTAAAAAGCCAGCCGTTGGTTTTTTCCCACAAACAGATTTGATCGCGTTCGTGCCCCGGCGCGGGTATGACTTCAAAGCGGTAGTTGTCTGAATAAATATGTTCGCCCAGCGGCTTCACCTCGCTGGGCACGGGGTAGCCCCAGATTTCTTCCTGATAGGGATAGATGGTTGCCGGTTTACTGATTTTCTCCACAGACAAAGCAGGGGCGAATATTTCTATGCCGTGGGAGTCCTGCAGAAATTTATTTGCTGAGATATGGTCTTCGTGAAAATGGGTGTTGACCGCGACCTTCAGGTATTTGTCTTTTAAAAATTCAGTAAATTCCTGCACCGTATGCGCCATACCGGTGTCAATAAGCAAGCCATCCACTAGGTAGACGCATACCCACATCGCCGAAGGAAAATCGGGATAACGGCACATCCTTATTTGCAGGACTTCTCCATATGGCGTGGCGGAAAGCACCTATTTTCTCCTTTTTAAATATTATGATGCAGCGCTTAACCAATTACCCTGAAAAAGAAACAAGCAGGCAAGAATAAAAACCCAGATGAAACCGCCTATCCAGACGGCCAATCGGCCGATTTTTTCGCCTTTTATTTTCATTTCCGCCGATACCCTTTTACAGACGTTACTCAAAAACGCGATCCTGCGCCGCGTGCGCGGATCACAAAAAATCTTATAAAAATTTCTCCCTTAATTGCCTGTTTCTACTTAGTTATTACCCAAAGCGCGTGGATAACGCCCGGTATCCAGATAAAGAGACACAGGACAATGTTGATAACAAAATCCCGCTTGGCGCCTTTAAGCAGATAAACCGCCAGCGGTGGTAAAATAATTGCCAGAATAAATAAAAGAACTTGATTAACTTTCTTGCTTTTTCTTGCAGCTTTTTTCACGGGTTTTTTCACACTTTTCTTAACGGGTTTCTTCGCCTTCTTTTTTGTAGCCATTTTGTTACCCTCCTGTGTGCGGATGAAGTGGCGGTAATTATAACATTACAAAATACTTTATAAAAATGCTTTTTTTATATAATATTTCGTCGTTTGTTTGAGTTTTTAATCCAATCGCTTCTTGAATCGCGAGATCGCGCCGAGAAAAACAATGCCTCCCAAAACAGCCAATCCCACAAACTGTGGCCAAAGCACGTCCAGCGCAACACCTTTAAGGAAAATTCCACGGACAATTACCAGAAAGTAGCGTAAAGGATTGACAAGCGTCAGCCATTGGACAACTTCCGGCATGTTGTTGATGGGGAAGATAAAACCGCTCAGCATAAAAAAGGGCATGATAAAAAAGAATGTGGTCATCATCGCCTGCTGCTGCGTGGAGGAAATTGTGGAAATAAAAAGCCCCATCCCCAAGGTGCTCAGCAAAAACAGGCAGGACGCGAAAAGCAATAAAACAATGCTTCCCACAAGCGGAATTTCAAACCAAAAAATGGCTACAATAATTACCGCGACCATTTGCCCGAGCGATATAATAATATAGGGAATGGTCTTGCCGATAATAAATTCAGAAGGTTTAATCGGTGTCACAATCAGCTGCTCCATCGTGCCCGCTTCTTTTTCGCGGATAATCGCAATTGAAGTCAGAAGAAGGGATAAAAGCATAATCAGGAAGGCCACGATCCCCGGAACAAAAAAGTATTGGCTGTCCAGATTAGGGTTGTACCAGGTACGCACGCGCGCGTCCACGCGGCCGTAATTCATCTGCATCGGGTATAACTCGCGGATCTTATCTCGGTTGAATTTATCAATCACGCTCATTGTGTAAGACACGCGCAAAGATGCCATATTGCTCATGGAACCGTCGGCAATAATCTGCACCGCCACGGTCTGACCTTTACGGATAACACCCGCGAAATCCGGGCTGATTTTAACGGCCATATCAATTTTACCCCGCAGAAGAAGATCTTCCATTTGTCTTTCATCCTGAAGATAATGAGTGATATTAAATATTTGACTGCCCGTGAAGGCATCGGCAAAGCTGCGGCTTTCATAAGTATGTGAATAGTCAAGAAACGCGACATTAATATTGCGGATATCGTAATTAACCACGTAACCGAATATAAGCATCTGAATTAAAGGAGAAACAAAAAGTAGCATCCGGTTTCGCTTGTCGCGAAACAGCTGAATAAACTCTTTGCGCACCAGTTCTTTTATTCTCAGCCAGCTCATAGCCCTTCCTTTTTCAAAAGCATGTAGTTCAGGCCGGTAAGCCCTACCGCGATAAAAGCCAGAATCGCCATGCTCGGCCACAGATAAGCGATACCCGTGTCGCGCAGATAAATGCCACCCAAAATATCGATGTAATATCGCGCCGGAACGATGTAGGTAATCATCTGCAAAAATTTCGGCATATTGACAATCGGGAACACAAAATTGGAAAGCAAAACCGAAGGCAGATAGGTGATTAAAATAGCCGCCTGATTGGCGACAAGCTGAGATTTTGTCGCGGTCGAAATAAGCAGTCCCAACGCCAGCGCCACACACAAATAAAGCGCTGTGGCAATCATCATCAGCAGGAAATTTCCTTTCATCACCACGCCGAAAAGAATCTGCCCCAAAAGCATCGCCACCAAAACATCCGTAAAGCCGATGAAGAAATAAGGAGTCGCTTTTCCTAGGAGCAGTTCGCCCGCTTTTACCGGCAGCGATTTGAGCGTTTCCATTGTACCGTTTTCATATTCGCGCGCGATGATGAGAGAGGTCAAAAGCGCGCCGACAATCATGATGATAATGGCGATGATGCCGGGAATGATAAAGTTGCGGCTTTCCAGATCTTCGTTAAACCAAATGCGGATGCGGCCGTCCACCGGTGGACGAATAGCTTCCATTCCCTGGCGATTGAGAAAATCCAAAAGCAATTTTTGATTATACTGTTCTGTAAACGCCGTAAGATAACCGCGGATGATGCCGGCAAAATTCGGGTCGCTGCCCTCAATTAATATTTGTATCTGCGTTTCCCGGTCTGCCTGCAAATTTTTCATAAAACCGGGGCCGATTATAATAACCACTTTGGCGGCGTCCCGATCAAGATAACCTATCGCGTCATTTTCGCGGGTAAGATGCCCCACAATATTAAAATAAGGCGAGGCATCCAGCCTGCGGACAAAATCGCGGCTCATCGCGGATTTATCATAATCCACCACCGCCGTTTCGACCTTATCCACATCGAGGCTGAGCGCGTAACCAAAAAGAATAATCAGAATCAGCGGAATGGCAAAAGCAAGATAGAGGCTGCGGTAGTCCCGCAGGAGATGATAAACTTCTTTGCGGATGATCGCCTTTAATCGTGTCGGGTTCATTTATCCATCCTGGACATCAGCGCGATAAAGGCGTCGTTCAGATCGGCGTTAGGCCTACGCGGGCAGGCAGCGGCGATAATTTCTTTCGGCGTGCCGGAGGCGACAATCACGCCGTGGTTAATCATAACGATGCGCTTGCAAAATTGCGCTTCATCCATGTAATGCGTGGTGACAAAAACAGTAATGCCCTCACCGGCGATTTGTCCGATAAAATTCCAAAAGTGGCGGCGAGTGACCGGATCGACGCCGGAAGTCGGCTCATCCAGGAATAAAACGTCGGGCTTATGCAAAAGCGAACAGCCCAAGGCTAATCTTTGCCGCCAGCCGGGCGGCAGTTCTTTGGTCAGCCGGTCGCGCGCGTCTTCCAATCTGGTCATCTTCAGAACCCAGGCAATTCGTTCATTCCACAGCGCGGGCTCAACGCTGTAAACGCCCAGATAAAAACGCATATTTTCAAATGGTGTTAAATCCTCATAAAGAGAAAATTTCTGCGACATGTAGCCGATGGATTGTTTGACTTCTTCCGGAGCCGTTACAATATCATGGCCTGCCACCATGCCACCGCCCGAGGTTGGGGTGATAATGCCGCACAGCATGCGTATGGTCGTGGATTTGCCCGAACCGTTCGCGCCCAGAAAACCGAATATCTCGCCTTTTTTCACGGAAAAGCTGATTTTATTCACCGCGATAAAATCGCCGAACCTCTTTTCCAGATTGGTAACAGAAATGGAATCAGAACTGGAAAGTGTCATGAGCAACCTCCTGATCCACTTCTGTTATTTTTTCGATGATGGCTTCTTCCAGCGTTTCAAACTTGCCGCGCATGATTTTAGGTTTTGCGGTTTCGAGAATAATTGATTGGTGCATCAGGGCGAGCTCATCACAGATTTCCCCTTCATCCAGATAAGCGGTGGAAACCAGTATGGTCATTCCCTCTTTTTTCATGCTCTCCAGTATTTCCCAGAATTCGCGCCGGGATACTGGATCAACACCGTTGGTGGGCTCATCCAGAATCAGGACTTTCGGTTCGTGCACCAAAACGCAGGCTAGCCCCAGTTTCTGTTTCATGCCGCCGGAAAGATTTCCCGCGAATCTGTCCACAAAAGGCAGCAGGTTGGAAAATCCCAGATATTTTTCTTTTCTTTTTTTTCTTTCGGCACGGGGGATGTTGAAGATATCCATGAAAAATTCCATGTTTTCTTCAACGGTCAAATCCTGATAAAGGCCGAAGCGCTGCGGCATGTAGCCGATAACATTTTTAACTTTCCGTCTTTCGGTGACCACGTTAAAACCATCCACAAAAATTTCTCCCCGCGAAGGTTTAATCATCGTGGCAACAAGCCGCAAAAGCGTGGATTTGCCCGCGCCGTCGGAACCGACCAGACCAAAAATGCTGCCCCCGGCTACCTGAAAAGAAATATCCTTAAGCGCTTCAATCTGGTTAAAGCGCATGGAAACATCCTTGACGGTTACCAGCGGCGGGGAAGCGGAAAGCTTTGCGGCCATCACCAACTCCTTTATGGTTTGAGCACGGCGTCGGCGGGCATTCCTGTTTTGAGTTCAAAATTGGGATTTTCTATCGTCACCTTTACCAGATACACCAGCTTCACTCTTTCTTTTTTGGTCTGAATGATTTTGGGCGTAAATTCGCCTTCGGTTGAGATAAAAGAAACAACTCCTTGATAGACTTTGCCGGGAAAAGTATCAACGTTTACGGCGACCTGCTGATTCGGCCGGACTTTGCCGATCTGTGTCTCTTCGATAAATATTTTCAATTCCACGTTGGATAAATTAGAAACGCTAATGACTTCGCGCCCGGCCGTCACGGTTTCACCCGGCTCAATATTGCGGCTGGTAATGACGCCGTCCATCGGCGATTTCATCCGCGTGTAGTCCAGATAAACTGATGCCTGTTTCAGCAAAGATTGCGCTTCGGCAAGTTTTGACTGCGCTATCTCATAATTAAGCTTTAAATTATCTCGTTCTTTTTCTGAAACAACACCTTTCTTAAACAGTTCTTCAAAACGCTGATAATTTTTTCGCGCGTTGACGAGCGTATCCGACGCGGATTGAACTAATGCTCTGGCCTGTCCGTAGCGCGCTTCGAGTTCCGCTCTGTCCAGCTCGGCGATTAATTCATCCTTTTTTACGCTTTGACCTTCTTTGAAATTCACCACATTAACACGGCCGGGAACCTGAAAAGATAATTTGGCCTGCGTCGCCTCGATCGTGCCGGAATAGAAAAGTTCTCCCGCGCGGTTTTTTTTCTGGCCGTAATAGACAAACAACCCCACGCTCACAAACAAAACAACAAAAGCAATAATTATGATTCTTGTTTTCAGCACACTACCTCCACCAACATTTTAATAATTGTTTTTCACCGCATACATACAAGTCTAAAGATATTTTACGGCCCAATAATCCCCATGGCCCTTTGCAGTTTTGCGTAATTGATGTTGTAGTCACCAAGCGCGTTGGCATACTGCGATTTTGCTCTGGTCAGCAATGTCTGAGCGTCAAGAACTTCTGTTGATGTGGACACTCTTTCCTTGTATCTTTCTTCGGAAATACGGAAATTCTCCTCGGCCTGCTCAATCACCTTTTCCGAAACCACAATCTGGTTTTCGGCCTCCCGCAAAAGCAGATACGCGTTCTTTATTTCCAGTGTAATTTGATCATTAACCTCTTTTGAGGTTTCAATAGCCTGATTTTCCCTTGCCTTGCTGGCATCGACGCGGAATTTTGTCCTGCCCCATTCCCAGAAATTCCAGGTGGCCACCGCCATCACATACCAGCTTTCCGCGTCCTGAAACTTGCTCCCGGAAACGGAAGCCTCATCCCCGAAACGCGCGTAATTGCCGACCAGGCTCAAAGACGGAAATAATTCGCTTCTCGCCACCCATACCGCTTTTGAGGCCTGTTCTGCCTTAAGGGAGGCTACTTTCAGCTCCGGCCTGTTCTCCTTGGCGATTGCCAAACATTCTTCCAGGGATTGGTCCAGTGGCTGATAATTCAGTATATCAACAATTTCTACGGGCTCAAATATCCTTCGCTTCAACAATGTATTAAACCGGGATTTTGCCATATCCACAGCGTTTTGCGCTCTGATTAATGTTTGCCTGCCGTTGGCCAGTTCCACTTCGGCCCGCAATAAATCATTTTTAGCGATAAAGCCGACTTGAAAATAGTTGTCCGCCACGTCACGATGCGCCTCCAGCATTCTCACGGACTGATCCGCCGCCTCAAGTACCCTCTGCGCCCGCAGCACATCAAAGTAAGAGATTTTCACTTCCTGCACCACATCCTGATATTTGGCGATTTCCTCAACGGATGCGACTTCGGCGCCGATGCGGCTGGCCTGGTAGTTGGCAATAATTCCGCCGCCGGCAAAAAGAGGCTGCCTTGCTTCTATATTCCAGTTATAATTATTTCTTGTTCCCGTGGTCATCTCACCGGGCGGAAACGGAAGCTGAACCGAAGGTTCTTCGCTTAACCGCCTGTAACTATAGGAAGTGCTGAACCTGGGCAGAAAACCGGTCAGCGCTTCTCTCTTCTGCGCCGTCGCGCCTTTTGTCCCTTCTTTGGCAATATTCAAAACAAAGCTGTTCTTCAAAGCCATGTCGATGCTCTCAGAAAGAGTCAGCGCCTGCTGCGACAAACCTGCCTGCGGCCATAATGCAAAAACTAAAAATACAACCAGAATCAAATATGTTCGCTTACTGATCATTTTTTTTCACCGCCTTGAGCACCATCCTGGCCACCTCTTCCCCTAGAGTTCCGGGGAGCTTTTTATCACGGGCTTTGAGATTTTCGGAAAGCCACATCTGCCTGTCCTTAATCGGCGTGCCCATTTTAAAAATCAGTATGGACCCCATAATCATCGCGTGCACTAGAAAGGGCACAACATCGTTAAAAACATTTTTTTCTTTTCCCTCTTCCAGAATACCTAGTAGGACAGTTATTACCGATGCCATGTCTTCGGCAACAAGGCGCGGTAGGTGCACGCCGCCGGAGGCTACTTCGCGCATCATAATCGGCGGCAAATCCGGATTTCTATCCACGGCATCCGCCATAAATAATATGTATGCTTTGAGTTTATCTTCGGGGCCATCCGCTTTCGCTACGGCGTGAGCCACATTTTGCGCGATATTCCCCAACACCTGATGAATTACGTTGGCATAGAGCGTATCCTTATCGCCGATATGGTAATAAAGAGTGGCCTTGTTCACGCCGGCGCGCCGCGCGATTTCGTCCACATGCGTGCCGCTGTAGCCGTATTCGGCAAACGTTTTTCGCGCCGCGGTTATAATTTTTTCCGCAGTTTTGCCAGGATTGTTAATGTCCTTTTTCCTTCTCAACAAGCCATTGCTCCAATAATTCAACCAATCGGTTTAACCGCACGGTTAAACATTTTTACATTAAAGTCAAGCGTTTTTTTATCGCTACGATTTAAATAAAAATAATAACTAAAAATGATTGTCGATTTACCCGTGATTCGCTATACTGCCGGTCAGCAGCATGAAACCGAAAGAAAAAATCTCTTTTCCCTGACCTTTTTTCCATTGAATGTTTTTGCCGCAGGTAATATGTAAAACAACAAATATAAAAAGAAGAGGATTAAAAAATGAATTATTTATTACAGCCGAAAAAGTATAAGAGCCTAACGGCCGACAAAGGTTCCAAGGCCATTATGGAAAAAACCATCGCCTTTTTTGAAAAGATGGGCAAAACAAAGATTACTGAAGATTTTAATAAAAAAGTTTGGTACCGGGAATTTGTCGATTTTATGGCCCAGGAGCAAATATTTGCCAAGCTGCTCACGCCTAGCCAATACGGCGCCGGCGACCCAGACTGCCGCTGGGACACAGCGCGCAACAGCGAGTTTTCCGAGCTGTTGGCTTTTTACGGCCTCGGTTACTGGTACTGTTTTCAAGTGACTATCCTTGGATTGGGCCCGATCTGGATGAGTCCCAACGAAAAACTCAAAAAGAAAGCAGCGGAGCTTTTGAAAAAAGGCGCGATCTTCGCTTTCGGTTTATCGGAAAGAACGCACGGCGCGGATATATATTCCACAGAGACCACGCTCACACCGCAAGGCGACGGCGCCTGGGTGGCCAAAGGGGAAAAATATTACATCGGCAANNGGCAACGAGGCGGAAATGGTCTCCACGCTGGGCAAGGTGAAAGACGGCACAGACGACTATGTCTTCTTTGTTACCAATTTCCACAACAAAGCATATGAGCTAAAAGGAAACGTCATTTCCCACCAGCAGTATGTTTCCCAGTTCGCGCTGCATGATTACCCAATTACCCAGGACGACATTCTTTCGCGCGGATCACACGCTTGGGATTCATCGCTCAACACGGTGAATATAGGCAAGTTTAACATCGGGCCGGGCTCCATAGGAATCACCGAACATTGTTTTTACGAGTCCATCACCCATGCAGCGAATCGTGTTCTCTACGGCCTGCCTGTCACCGATATGCCGCACGTGAAGAAAAATTTCATGGACGCCTGGCTGCGCATTGTAGGGATGAAGCTTTATCAGCGGCGCGCTACCGATTATTTCCGCAATGCCAACGCCAATGACCGACGTTACCTCCTATACAATCCAACCAGCAAGATGAAAGTTACTCTGCAGGCCGAAGAAGTGGTCAATCTACTGTGGGAAGTAATAGCCGCCAAAGGTTTTGAAAAGGATACTTATTTTTCACTGGCGGCCGCCGATGTGCGCGGCCCGTCCAAACTGGAAGGCACGGTTCATGTAAATGTCCAGCTTATCCGCAAGTTCATGAAGAATTACTTCTTCAATCCTAAAGAGTATGCGCCGGTCGCTCCAGATTTATCTACCAAAGACGACATGTTCCTGTTCAATCAGGGACCGACGAAAGGACTGGGCAGTGTTCAATTCCACGATTACAAACCGGTCTTTGAAGCCAATAAAAATCTGCCGAATGTTGCCATTTTCATTTCGCAGATTAATCTTTTCAAGGAATTGCTGGAGAAGTCCGGGCCGGACAAGGCGCAGGATATGGATCCGTTGTTTTCTCTGCCCCTGGGCGAGATGTTTTCCATCGTTGTCTATGGCCAGCTAATTTTAGAGCAGGCGAAATTTGATAATCTTGATCCGGACATTCTCAACCAGTTATTTGATTTTATGGTGCGTGACTTCTCGCGATTCGCCTTACAGATTTACGGCATGCATAACACCAAAGATGAACAACGCGCCTATTGTAAAGAGATCATGCTGATTAAGGCTCAGGGAGACGATGCCCAGTACAACCGTGTCTGGAAAAAATATGTGTATGCCTTAAACGGCGAATACGCGATGAATGAATAGCTTTAAAAAAGAATCATCGCGTAAGGCAAAAACTTATTTTTAGCAAAAAACCGAAATGGCGCGCTGGCTCATAACCGCGGGAATAATTTTAATCGCCATGGGGCTGATTTATCATTTAGCCCCATGGCTGATAAACTGGTCCGGCAAACTGCCGGGTGATATCCGCATTGAAACCGCACGCAGTAAAATATTTATTCCCATTGTTTCCATGATACTGATGGGCATCATTATAACCATACTGATAAATCTGTTACAGCGTTAGAATTGATAAAAATGTCTTCTTTGCGCAATCAGCATCTGGTTTTTATGCCCGGCATGGATGGCACGGGATTGTCCTTTGAACCGCTTGCGCCTTTTTTGCCCAAGGACGCAAAAATCACCATTATTCGCTACCCCACCGATAAGTTTCTTTCATTTGATGAAACTGTCGAGTTCGCGGCCCAGCAGATTCCACAGGGGCAGCCGCCGATAGTGATTGCCGAATCTTTTTCCGGCCCGGTAGCCGTTAAAATGATCGGCTCTGGACGCGTCAAAGCTAAGGCACTTATTTTGTGCGCAACCTTTGCCAAATCACCACACCCGGTTGTCTGGCGCGTGATGCGCTTCTTGCGCCTACCGCTGATGATAAAACCGGATATGCCCAAACGTTTTTTCAAGGTTGTCATGGGTGAGGAAAAACTGATTAGCGACCTAAAACCGCTCTGGCAAAAAGTGCATTCCCAGGTTCCCGCCCGCATCATGCAGCACCGGCTCAAAATTATAAATGAGGCTGATGTAACCGAATGGCTTGCCAAAATAAAAATTCCTTGCTGCTACCTTCAGGCGCTCAATGATCGACTGGTGCCTACCTCCTGTGCCGAAAAAATAAAAAAAATGGCGCCTTTTGTTGAAATTAAAAAAATTGCCGCGCCGCACTTTATTCTGCAGGCCGAACCACAGGCCTGCCTTAAGGCAATCGAAGCTTTTTTCGCGAAATAACAATGATTTAAGGCACTTATTTCCCCGTAATTACCTGTTGCAGGTTTTAATAGGTTGTCATAGAATCACGCGGTAATTTTAAAAGAATCCCTAAAATAAGGAGGCTGAAAAATGCGCTGGAGAGGTGAAAGGCAAAGCGATAACGTGGAAGACCGCCGCGGAATGCGTGTTTCCCGCGGCGCAAAAGTGGGAGGAATAAGCGGCCTGGGGCTAATTGCTATTGTTGTAGTCAGTATGCTCCTGGGGGTAGATCCTACTATGGTTTTGCAGCAAGTCGGCCAAAGCCTGCCTTCATCAACAACCATAGAGGAAAGCGCCCAGCCTGCCGCCAATGATGATATGCGCAATTTTGTTGCCGTGGTTCTGGCGGAAACAGAAGACGTCTGGAACGAACAGTTCAGTAACGCAGGACGCACTTATCAGGAACCGAAGCTGGTTTTGTTTTCCGGCGCGGTGGATTCCGCCTGCGGTTTTACCCAATCCGCTACCGGGCCTTTTTATTGTCCTGCCGATCAGAAGGTTTATCTCGATCTGGAATTTTTTGACGAGCTTCATTCCCGTTTCGGCGCGTCCGGCGACTTCGCGCAGGCTTATGTTATCGCTCATGAGATAGGCCACCACGTGCAGACGCAACTGGGAATTATTCAAAAAGTAACTCAGCTTCAGGCGCGCGCAAGCTCTGCTGATAAAAATAAATTAAATGTGATGCTGGAATTGCAGGCGGATTGCCTGGCCGGCATGTGGGCGCATCAGGCGCAGAAAAAACGCGACATCCTGGAAGAAGGTGATCTGGAGGAAGGTATTAATGCCGCCAGCGCGGTAGGCGACGACCGCATTCAGAAAAAGACGCAGGGTTATGTGGTGCCGGATTCATTTACGCACGGCAGTTCGGCACAGCGTGTAAGCTGGTTCAAACGCGGATTTGAACAGGGAAACTTCCAAGCGTGCGACACTTTTAAGGCTAACTGAATACGGTGTTCAAATTTATCATAAGGCTCAGGATATTGCTGTTTTATAAATTCAGTTAAGATTTCCTTCTGTTAAAGCAGTTGCACGCTAGCAATTAAATAACAATCTGATCATAAAGGAGGCATTTATGAAAAAGATGATTTTAGCAGCAACTTTGGGGCTAATGCTATTTGCCGGTTCAGCATTAGCCGATAGCATTGCGGGCAGAGTTGGTTTGACTGCCCGCGGCGGTGTAAGCTATGTTTTTGACAGCGAATTTACAAGCGAGGCAGTAGCCAGCGGGATCTTGGGCGGTGTTGATAAAGATATCGAAGCGGATATCGGGTGGACTGGCGGCGGTGGAATTATCTACGGCATTACAAATAACCTGTCTATTTATTTTGATATAAATTATCTGCAAACAAAATTAAAAATGTCCGGTGGAGGGGGAATATGGAAAGAAGAGTTTGGTACCGGAAAAACTCTCGATTTTGCTTTAGGAGCGCAGTGGCGGTTTATGCCTTCAAAAGCTTTTGTTCCTTATATTGGCGCGGGCTTCGATTTTCTCTGGAATAAAATAGATACGACACATGAATCACCATCAGGATGGGCTCCAGACACAAGCTTTGATGTTGATGATACTTTTGGCGTTCATTTAACCGCCGGGGCGGATTATTTCTTCACTCCCAATATTGCCATTAATGCGGAAATCAGAGGATTATTAAGCACCAAAGGTGAAATGACTTACAAATATCCCGGAGATATAAGCTTTACCGCGGCAAAATATAATCCCAGCAACATTTCCGGATTTATTGGGATAAGATATTTCTTCGGCAACCAAAAATAATTATGTAAATCAGCAGTATAGCCGGAAGCGATTCCTGCGCTTCCGGCTATGAAGATAATTTCAATGTTTCTTTTCCGCTTCGGCATACTCATCCTGCAATGACTGCATGAGTTCGCTCACGTGAAGAATTTTATCAACCCGCCAGACGTTTTCGCCTGCGAAAGCAAAACCTTCCGCAAGCTTTCCTTCCGTGGCGTTGCATAAAGCATTGGCAATGCAGTAAGGCGCGTTTTTCATGTTGCAGGTTATGATGCAATGAAAAGGGCATTTAAATGGTTTATTGCGGCCGTCCGCCACATCATCAAGAAATTGATTTCGAATAGCTCTTCCGGGCATTCCCACCGGGCTTTCGATGATGACAATATCATCTTTGGTGGCGTTGACATAAGCGTTTTTTATTTCATCTGAAGCGTCACATTCATGCGTCGCCACAAAACGCGTGGCCATCTGCACGCCAGATGCTCCCATTTTAATAAATTTATGGATATCCGCGCCGGAATAAATACCGCCGGCGGCAATTACCGGAACAGGCTTGCCGTGTTTCTCTTCCAGTTCTTTTGCCTGTGCCACAACATCAGGAACAAGTTTTTCCAGGGAATACTCTTCCTTCAAAATATCCTCTTTTTTGAAACCCAAATGCCCGCCGGCCAATGGGCCTTCAATCACCACTGCATCCGGAACATAGTTAAATTTGCCAATCCAGCGGCGCGCGATCAGCATTAAAGCTTTCGCGGAAGAAACAATAGGCACGAGCTTTGTGGTAACATTTCCTTCCGGCAAAAGCGAAGGAAGGCTTAAAGGCAATCCGGCGCCGGAAAAAATTATATCAGCTTTCTCTTTAATGGCCACTTTAGCCAGCGAAGCATAGTTGGAAAGCGCTGACATGATATTTACACCGACAATTCCCTTGGTAAGGGCTTTGGCTTTTCTTATTTCTTCGGAAAAAACCCTATTGTTAGCGCCAATAAAGTTTGAATATAAATCATCTGCCAGATGCGCTATTCCAGCTGTTGCTATCACGCCGATGCCTCCGGCATTCGCCACGGCAGAAGCCAATCTGCTTTTGGAAATGCCCACCGCCATGCCGCCCTGAATAATAGGCACTTTTGCTATTAGACCTCCAATATTGAGCTCTCTCATTTTCCCCCTTTATGTTACCCTTTTTTATCAGCCGGAATGATTAAAATAAAGATTTTATATAGATTAAGTTATATATGTTGCGTATCTAACGCAAAGCTCTCTTATAAGTCAAGAAAATTCAAACCGCGAAATATGAACAGAATCGTGTTTATGGCACGTTGAATAACGTCATAAAAACCGCAATTAAGCATAAAGATATTTCTTGCTATTAGGCGGTTATGCGTGTACAAGAGCGCACAATTGATAGCGATAGTTATTTGCCTTCCCACCTTTCTTATTAGAAACTTGCGCAGGAAAATTCCGCTAATCTAAACAGAATCCAGATTTAATGCCGTGTTCGTGGCCTGATTTTCCGGCGCCAAACAAGCGTTTGAAATGCTGTGTCTTTACCAGACTTAGCGGTTCGAGATGGGTTCAAATATACCGATAGCTGGTAAATACAAAAAATGAAGGATACAAAATGAGTTTTCAAAAGTTTGAGTTACACGAAAAAATACTTACCGGTGTGCGAATGCTTGGTTACCAAAAGCCGACGCCGATTCAATTACAGGCAATCCCGCCGATCATGGAAGGCCGAGATCTTATGGGACTGGCCCAGACCGGAACGGGAAAAACCGCAGCTTTTGTACTGCCGATTTTGAACCGTTTCATGGAAAAGCCGCTCGGCCATATCCGCGCCCTGATCATAGCTCCGACACGCGAGTTAAGCGAGCAAACCCTCGAAGCAATTAAACAACTGGGACGTAAAACAAAGCTGCGCAGTACAGCTGTTTACGGCGGAGTAAGCATTCATAACCAGATCAACAGGCTGCGCGGTAATGTGGAAATTATTTCCGCCTGCCCCGGCCGTTTACTTGATCACATCGAACGCGGCACCATTGATTTGTCCCATGTAGAGGTTTTGGTGCTTGATGAAGCGGATCACATGTTTGATATGGGCTTTCTGCCGGATGTCCGAAAAATCGTAAAGCATCTCCCCAAAAAACGTCAGACCTTGCTTTTTTCCGCGACGATGCCCGACGATGTGCGCAAACTGGCCATGGATCTTCTGCAAAATCCGGTTAATATTCAGATCGGCCACACAGCACCGGTAATGACGGTTGCGCATAGATTTTATCCGGTCCAGATGGGCATTAAAACAGCCTTGCTCAAAGACATTCTGGACAAGACCGAAATGGAATCAGTGCTGGTCTTTACACGGACAAAATCAAGGGCAAAAAGTTTGGCTCTGCAGTTGGACAGATCAGGACACAAAGTTATTTCACTGCATGGAAATCTCACCCAGCAGAAGCGTAAACAAGCGCTGGATGGTTTTCGTGACGGCCGTTATGAGATCATGGTTGCGACAGATATTGCCGCCCGCGGCATTGACGTAACACGGATATCACATGTCATTAATTATGATATGCCTTCCACCGCGGATGCCTACACTCATCGCATCGGCAGAACGGGACGTGCCTCAAAAACCGGCGATGCTTTTACCTTTGTGACCGGCGACGACATGGGCCTCGCGCATTCCCTCAAAAGAATACTCGGAGAAAAACTTCAATATCATAATGTGGATGGATTAACTTCCGAGATACACAATAGCTCATCTAAGAAAAAAGCGTCTGATATAAAATCAGACAACAGAAGAAAATCATTTGCCCGCCCCACGCAAACCAGAAGAAAACCGAAACAGCGTTCCTTCCAGAATGCTAACCGGTCATCTTGGTCACAGCGATCTCAATCCGCGGCTTAAAATGGTTTGAGCAGGGTAATTTTGTGGCGTGCGATACCTTTTCAATATGGTTATTACCTTCTGTGTCTCAGGAACAGCAAGCCAGCACAATTAAAGATTTTACCTGCATAGTTTGGGCAGAGAATATTTGTCAAAATAAAGATTGCTGATTGCGGACATTTTATTTCAATGGCCGCACATACCCGACTTTATCCAGCGCTGTCCTAGCCAAATGCCGTATGCGGCGATACGATTTTAAAAAACTACCAGGTTTTTTCGGGCCGCCGTTTACTTCCTTTACTTTTTCCATCATATCAAAACACAGGCTGCACTGCCGCTCAGTGCAGTTCATTGTGCATTCTTCAGCAGTTGTGAAAAAGCTATCATCAAACAAGTGCGATGGAATCGCGCCAATATTTTCGTCAATAATGGCTCCGTATCCGGAAGAAATGAAGTCGACAACATTGTAGGAAGCATTCGTGTTAAAAATGTGCATAAATTGTTTTGTGACCGATAAAACTGACTTGTACCTGCCTCTCGGAAGCTTCACAACACTGATAAACGGCAGAAGCGATTTCAGCCGTGAAACGGTGACCCAGTTTGCCTTGAAGAAATACCGCGGGTCCAATGACACTTCCGGGTTTTTGCAAAAATAATGATCCTGGGCAAGGCTTCGGGCGAGATACCAACGGTGCCCGTATGGGCTGCTTTCGTCAGGACAGTTATGGAGGCACCCCTCGAAGGCGATTATCTTCTGGGCGTATCCCGCATTGTGGTTGCGCTCCAGTTGAGCGGGTTTGCGGATAATATTCACGGAGGGGTTGTGCAGCACAACTCCTTCCCTGCGCTCTTCTTCCAGTTCTTCCTCTGTCAATCTATTCGAGAGGCAGGAACCCTGAACTTCACAATCGGGAAGGGCGTCTTTCAGCCGTTTTATCAGTTCTATGTCGGCCACGACAAAACTGCGAACACCAAGCGGATAAAATTCTTTGATTATATTATCGACCACAACTTTATAGTTGTCGTGCAGAAGATAGTTGAGCAGCAGCGTTAATTTGAATCCCGTATGCTTTTGATTCCATGAAATCAAATCCAGCGTGCGTTTGCGGGCTTCAAAAAGTGAAATTCTTGGTTCCACGGCTCTGCCGCTCGCGGATATTTGGGGATTGTAATGAGGAAAATGCAGATCGTAAATGTATTGCCTGTACGCGGTCAACCCCTGTAAATGTTTCTTCCTAGTATGATATGGTGAAAATCCTATGGTAAGCTTAAGATTGTTCATTAATCACTACTGATTCTTTATGATTATTAGTTCTGGTCCGTTAATGAATTGAGAAGATTTTTTTACGCGAGATTAGTTTTTCCTCAATTTTCACTCGCATCGGCTGTTCCAAGCAAAGGGCAATCATAAACATTGAAGACTAAAGTTTAAAATATTTAATTTGTTCAGGAATCGATAAAACGCAATAGAGCATGCTGAGCTTAACCAGCATGCTCTAGGCAAATTATAAAAACAAAACATTATGCTTTTATCCAGGCTCTGCCATTGGCGCACTTGCTGTCGTTACATCTGAAAGATCTTCATAAACCACAAGTTCCGGTTTTTCGTATTCTTTTTTCATATTTTTACCCTCCTTTTTGCCAAAAACAATTGATAGAAGTTTATTTTAAAAATCCAATTAAGTCAAACAAAAATGTTTTGTTGGACATGCATGATATTTGACTTGTTCCATATTCAAGCACAGAAGAATTGCACGCCTACAGCCAAAATGACTTTATGGCAAATCAGCCTTTTTTCTTGCCTTTAGTTTCCAGCGCCAGTTTCAGGACTTCCAGCATATCTTCGACAAAATGAAACTTGATGCTTTTTTGCACATTGGCCGGAATGTCTTCCAAATCCTTTTTGTTCCACGCGGGCAAAATGATTGTTTTAATTCCCGCGCGGTAAGCGGCAAGCACCTTTTCTTTGATACCGCCTACGGGAAGCACCGCGCCCCGCAAAGTGATTTCACCCGTCATCGCCAAATCTTTTTTTATTTTACGATTGGTTAAAAGCGAGGTCAGCGCGGTAAGCATGGTTACACCCGCCGATGGGCCATCCTTGGGAATCGCGCCTGCCGGTACGTGGATATGAATATCCAGATCCTCAAAAAAATTCGCCGGCACGCCCAGCGCCTTGGAATTGGTGCGGATAAAGCTCAGCGCGGCGGCGGCGGATTCTTTCATCACATCGCCTAACTGACCGGTCAAAGTCAGACTCTTTTTGCCTTTCATGGCGGTGGCTTCAATGAAGAGCAAATCACCGCCTACAGGCGTCCAGGCAAGCCCTATGGCAATTCCCGGCTTGGCAATGCGCGCGTCAAAATCCGTCATAACACGCACCGCCCCAAGATATTTGTGTAATTCTTTCGGTGTTACTATTTTCGATTTGGTTTTTTCTTCGGCAATTTCCGAGGCCACGCCGCGGCAAACATTGGCGATTTCCCGCTCCAGATTTCGCACGCCCGCTTCTCTGGTGTAGCCTTTAATAATGCTTTCGAGAGCGGCGTTGTTGATTTTGAGCTGCTCAGGCTTAAGTCCGTTTTCGGTCAACTGCCGGGGAATCAAATATCTTTCAGCTATTTTAACTTTTTCTTCCTGCGTGTAGCCGGTTAGTTCTATTACTTCGAGCCTGTCGAGCAGCGCCGGAGGAATCGTATCGAGAATATTGGCCGTGGTGATGAACATGACATGCGATAAATCAAACGGCACATCCAGATAATGATCGGAAAAAGAATTATTCTGCTGGGGATCAAGCACTTCCAGAAGCGCCGAAGATGGATCGCCGCGAAAATCAGAGCCGACCTTATCTATTTCATCAAGCATAAAAACCGGATTGTTGGATTCGGCGCGGCGCAATCCCTGAATAACGCGGCCCGGCAAAGCGCCGATATATGTGCGGCGATGACCGCGGATTTCCGCCTCGTCGCGCACGCCGCCCAGTGATATGCGCACAAATTTGCGTTCCAACGCCCGCGCAATAGAATGCCCCAAAGAGGTTTTACCCGTACCCGGAGGGCCGACAAAACACAAAATCGGCCCTTTGGAATCCGGCTTTAATTTGCGCACGGCAAGGTATTCGATAATGCGTTTTTTAGCTTTTTCCAGCCCATAATGGTCTTCATCCAGAACTTCGCGCGCTTTTTTGATATCAAGATTGTCGGGAGTGGATTCATGCCACGGCAGGGCGGTAATCCAGTCCAGATAAGTGGATGATACCGTGTATTCCGCGGAAGCGGGATTCATGCGGGAGAGGCGCTCCAACTCGCGCAGAGCTTCTTTCTTGGCTTCTTCGGGCAGATTTTTCTCTTCTATCTTTTTGCGGTATTCTTCCGTCTCGACGGCGTTTTCATCCGTTTCGCCCAGCTCCTGTTTAATCGCTTTGAGCTGCTGGCGCAGATAATATTCGTGCTGGCTTTTATCTATATCATCTTTGACTTTGGTCTGGATTTTGTTGCCCAGCTCCAACACTTCCATCTGATGATTGACCAGGCGTGTCAGTTCCTTTAGGCGCGCCTTGATATCAATGCTGTCGAGAATTTTTTGCTTTTCCTCAACCGGCGCGTTGATTATCGACGCGATCAAATCCGCCAGCGTGCCGGCCTCGGTAATGGATTTAGCCATCGGCCCGAATTCCGGCGGCAGAAAAGGAGAAAGCTTCAAAATACGGTCGAACAAAACCAAAAGATTGGCCACCAGCGCTTCGGTTTCAATATCTTTGGCTTCCGCGTCCTCAATTACTTTGATCCGCGCCTGCTGATAAGGTTTGCCTTCTACCAGTTCCACTATCTGAAAACGGCTGATGCCCTGCAAGAGCATTTGCGTGCGGTTTTCCGAAGTCTTGGCCATACGCAAAATCACGGAACATGTTCCTATTGCGTGTAAATCTTCCAATTTGTAACTGTCGTTTTCATCCGCCAGTTCTCTCTTGGGCATAACCAGGCCGATCAACCGGTCTTTGGTCATGGCTTCATCCACCAGAAGCGCGGAGTTGCCTCCCGCCACTTCCAGAGGCACCATCATCTTAGGGAAAACCATCGTGTTATGCAGCGAAAGGATGGGAATCACTTCCGGTATCGTAAATTTTTTATTATTTTCCATTGGCTTTGTTTCCGTCATTAAACCCTCCGGTTTTTGCTATCCAAAACTATCAGCTTAAGTAATTATTCGTTGGTTGTAACGGTAATGCGGTGCGTCTTATTTACCGGTAATTTATTTACTCGAATCATGAGCACGCCGTCGGCATAAGAGGCGACTGCCGATTCCGCGTCCACCATATCCGGCAATGTAATGTTTCTTTCAAAATAGCCGCGCGGAATTTCCGCCAGGCGATAGCGGATTTCCTGCTCTTGTGCGATAGATTTGCGCACCCCCGCTATTTTTATTCTCCGGTGATCAATCTCGATATGCAGTTCTTCTTTGTTCATGCCCGCCACATCCGCCAGAACGATGATTTCCGCGGCGGACTCGTACACATCCACACTGGGGCGCCATACCGATTCATGGTACTTAAACAGCGGGCTGACCATATGAAAAACTTCATTAACCGCCTTTTGAAATTCGTCTTCGAGATTACTGACAAACTTGATTTTAATAAAATTCATTGTTTTCACCTGTTTAGGTTAATAATGACTTGAAATATGTAGTTAAAATATAGTGCGCGATATCTTGTTTGTAAAGACCTTATCTGATTATTTCTCCTTAAGCATCAAACACATAGAAAAGAAATAGCTGGCTAAAAAGCCGTCTTTTTGCTATGGAAACGCGCTCAGATAAAGAAAGGTTCGGCCATCCCAGGTTAAAATTGGTTAAATTCCAGCCCATATCCACCGCGAAAACCAGTTAACAAAAGATGCCCTTTAGGAATGTAAAGTGATGAAAAAAGATCATATACGAAATATTGCCATAATTTCCCATGTCGATCACGGCAAAACCACACTGCTCAACGCCATGTTGAAGCAGACCGGAGTGTTTCGGGTAAATCAGGCCGTTGAGGACCGTGTGATGGATTCTATGGATTTGGAAAAAGAACGCGGCATCACCATTATGGCGAAAAATACGGCTGTTGATTACAACGGCGTAAAAATCAATATTGTGGATACGCCCGGCCATGCCGATTTCGGCGGCGAAGTGGAACGAAGCCTCAACATGGTTGACGGCGCGATTCTGCTGGTGGACGCTAGCGAAGGCCCCCTGCCGCAGACCCGTTTTGTTTTAAAAAAAGCGCTGGCGCTGCATCTGCCGATTATTCTGGTTATCAATAAAATCGACCGCTCGGACGCGCGTATCGAAGAAGTAATCAATGATACCTACGACCTTTTCATCGATTTGGGCGCCGAAGAGAAACAAATAGAATTCCCTATTCTTTATACTAACGCCAAAATCGGCGTCAGCCATAAAAAACTTGGCGATGCAACTACCGATTTGCAGCCGCTCTTGCAGACAATCATTGAGCGTATACCCGCGCCGCAGGGAAATGATGAGGACATCCCGCAGTTTCTGGTTACCAATCTGGATTATGATTCTTACATGGGGCAAATTGCCGTGGGCAGGCTGCAAAGCGGCAAGCTGGAAATGAACGTGAGCTACAGCCTTTGCACACAGGAAAAAATTATTCCCGGCGTCAAGTTTTCCGCGCTTTACACTTTTTACGGCCTGACAAAAAAACCGGTTGAAAGTGTTGAGTCCGGCGATATTATCGCTTTATCCGGCGTGGAAAATGTCAGCATCGGTGACACCATCTCGTCTCTGGACGAACCGCGGGCATTACCCCGTCTGCAGGTGGATGAACCGACGGTATCGATGATTTTTTATGTCAACAACAGCCCCTTTGCCGGCAAGGAAGGAAAATATCTTACATCGCGCCACTTGCTGGAACGGTTGGAAAAGGAATCACTGAGAAATGTCGCTATCCGCATAAAAAAGCTGGAAAGAACTGACGCCTTTGAAGTGTGCGGACGCGGAGAGCTGCAGATGGCGGTCTTGGTGGAAACAATGCGCCGTGAAGGCTACGAATTGATGGTATCACGCCCTCGGGTAATCACTAAAGTTCAAAACGGCAAAACGCAAGAGCCGGTAGAGAGATTGTTTCTGGATATACCGGAAGAGTTTGTGGGGAAAATTACCGAAAAACTATCCATCAGAAAAGGCCGAATGGAGAGCCTGGTTAATAAAGGATCGGGCAGGGTCAGCATGGAATTTTTGATTCCTTCGCGCGGCCTGATCGGTTTTCGCAGTCAGTTTTTGACGGATACCAAAGGCGGCGGTGTGATGAATTCATTATTGGAAGATTACGCGCCATGGTTCGGCTCAATCCCGCAGCGCATGACGGGAGCACTGGTCGCCGACCGCCCCGGGCGTGTTACCTCTTATGCCAGTTTTGCGATGGAAGACCGCGGCGAAATGATTGTAGAAATAGGAATGGACGTTTACGCGGGCATGGTCGTGGGAGAGCGCAACCGCAACGGGGATCTCACGGTGAATATCACCAAAGAAAAAAAGCTGACGAATATGCGAGCATCCTCTTCTGACGCGACAGTAATTTTAAGGCCGCCGCGTATTTTATCCCTGGATCAAGCGATTGAGTTTATCTCCGAAGACGAGCTTGTGGAAATTACCCCCAAAAGCGTTCGCCTGAGAAAAATGGAGCTCGACTCAACAAAGCGTCAAATGAAAAGCCGCAAAGACGATTAATATAACTTTTGTCATTCCGATGAAGAGATTGCGTCGTAATATCAGAAAACCCTATCAACATCGTCATGCCGGCGAAAGCCGGCATCCAGACGCCGTCCCGGCGAAGGCCGGGAACCAGTTTCAAGAATACTGGATTCCGTGTCGCGCTTCGCTTGCACGGAATGACAAGAAGGTAATTACTACAGAATTTCGAAAACCGGGTTTCAGAAAGATACTGGACGCCCGATGAGAGAATTCGTACATAACAGATAAAGAAATATGATTACGGAAATTAAGAAAAATTTTTACCGCATAACCTCACGCATGCCTTACCGCCTTCGGCACGTGCACGCTTATCTTTTGGCGCAGGATAAAAACCTCGCGCTTTTCGACACAGGTTTAAATACGGATAGCGCACTGGCGGCGATGGAAAAAGATTTGCAAAGCGTCGGCCTCGACATCCGAAACATCACACAGATTTATCTGACCCATGTGCACACGGATCACTGCAGCATGGCAGGGCTCCTACAGAAAATGACGGGCGCGAAAGTTTCTCTCTCCGCGCCGGCTTTTGAAGAATACCGCCATTACCGCAAGGCCGATGAGGCTGTGGCGCAAGTCAGAAGTTTTTACTCGAGCCATGGCATGACACCCGCGGAAATAGACGCGATTATCGACGAGTTTGAAGATATCCGCGCCATCATCACGGAGTTTGGCGCTGACAATATTTTAGAAGATAAGCAGGTCTGCAAATTTGGCTCGACCCAATTTCAAGTAATTTCCACGCCGGGGCATGCGGGCGGCCATATCTGTTTTTTCTTTCCTAAAGAAAAATGTCTTTTGGCGGGAGACCACATACTGCCTTATATCGCGCCCAGCCTCACTCCTAATATATTTGACGATAATCACCGGCCACTGAAAACTTATCTGGAATCGCTGGGCAAGATTGAAAAGCTGGGCTGCGCGGAAATTCATCCCGGGCATGGCAATTCATTATCTTCTGTGAACGAAAGAATCGCCGAGATACGCGCGCATCACGAGCAGCGCAAGAATCATTTTTTCAGTTTCATAAGCAACCTTCCAAAAACCGCGCGCGACGTCACCCAGGAGATATTCGGCGAAGATTTACCGGATTTTGAAAAATTTCTGGCGCTCAATGAAACATTCGTGTATCTGCAGGAACTTAAATCTGAAGGCGCAATAAACGAAAAAAAACAGGACCATGTTTTTGTGTACACACTGAATAAATCATAAACTGGTGAATAAATGAAAAAATTGCTGCAATTATTAATCATGGCGCTGATTTTCACGGCCGCGGCGCAGGGCATAGCGGCAAACCAACATCTGGTTCTTCTGCTGCCGGATGGGCAGAATTTAACGGACACCAGAGTCACGGTATGGCTCGACGCGATTCAGGAAGAAGGCTTCCTTGTGCGTGTTATGCACGATAAAGATTTCATCAGCGCAGTGGCAAAAGGAACAATTACAGGCGGCGTAATTTTACCCGACCAGGTCCATCCGCGGGCAAGCGACGCTTTAATTTCGGCGATAACCACTTTTGTTGCCCGTGGCGGTAAAATCATGCTTGTATATGATTTTGGTGTGCGCACAGAAAAAGGTCATGTTACACCAAAATCCCGCTTAAGCGGCATTGCCGGTATTGACTACGCGCTCGATTATCCCAAAACTGTTTTCGGCCCGATTGTGGGCATGGCTGACACTATGCGCGAATTACAGATTCCGCCGGGCAAAACAATGGACTACAAAGGAGCGCTACCGCTTTCTCCTGTTAGTCTGTCACAAGCCGCTGGCACCAGTTCTTCATCAATTTATCCCTCAACTATTATTCCGCAGGCTATTTCGGGATACGTTTACGGCATCATTAATTACTACAACCTTATCGCGGCAAAAGATTACTCTGGTAGAGCCCTTTTGGTTTCTCCGGCAAACGGCTTTGCCGCCGGTATAACTGATTCCGGTAAAGGTAAATTGTTATTTGTTAATATTCCTTTGGGATTTTTTGCCGGCAGGACTGATGCTATGTTGCTACGCGGGTTTTTATATTATTTCGGTGTAGAAATGTTGAAACTACCACGTCTTTCCGGCTTTCCTGATGCCCGGGGCGGTCTTGTGCTCAATTGGCACTTGGACGCAAAGTTCCTGTATCCATCACTATTGGACATCGAGAAAGCCATTAGCACGCTGGACAAATTTGACGTCTGGGATCGAGGAGTATTTTCTATACATATAACAGCCGGGCCTGATACAAACAAAATCGGCGACGGTTTGGGACTCGACATTCCGAATAATCAGGTAATGCAAAAATGGATAACTTTATTTAAAGAAAAAGGGCACGCAATCGGCAGTCACGGTGGCTGGATTCATAATCATTATGGATATAGCGCCACAGAAAACAACTCGGATGAATTCTTAAAATATTTAATCTTGAATGCTGAAGCAATAAAAAAAGTTACAGGTGAAAAATCACTGGAATATTCAGCTCCCTGTGGCAACAATCCGCGCTGGGCAATGGACTGGCTTGAGCGCCAAGGTGTTATTGCTTATTATTATGTCGGTGATACGGGGTGCGCTCCCAGACGTTCCTACTGCGATGGAATAATGGCCAACCCAAAGATGTGGGCATTTAGTGTTACTCCTTTAGGGGAATATGCCGTCTGGGAAGAATTTGATGCGCATAATATTGCCGAAAAAAATGTGGAACAATGGTATAAAGATCTTATAGATTTTGTCGTTCATTACCGTTCTGTACGCTTGATTTATATGCACCCGCTTTTTGCGCAATATCACCGTTCAGTTCTAAATAATTTGTTTGACCGAGCCGATTTTTACGCGAAGCAAAATCTTTTTCGATGGTATAAAATGGCAGATTTAGGCGAGTTTCAGAATTCGCGCTTGAAAACAAATTGGAAAATTATTGATATAAGCGAAGGTCATTACCGTTTTGAAGCTACCAATCCGGTAAGCTTGAAAACCATGAGTTGGTTATTGCCCAAATCTATCTTTAAAGAAAATCCGATTATTATATCAGGTCAGGGAACGATTACATCTGATACCGACAATTGGATTGTAACCGCAACGGAAGGCAAACTATTGAAATTTACCGTTGTTCACGGCAATTAAATTTAGCTGGCTAATCGAAGTTTTTGTTAACAGTAATAATTTTAAAATTCATAAAATATGCCACAAGTGATTCCATACTTTTCGTAGCCATCTTCAAGCTTAAAGTAACTTGTTTCTCCAAAAATGCCGTAGTATTTACCAAGCCAGTGCCGATGCTGCAAAGCAACATTCAGTGAGTCATTATTAACTCTTTCCGGCTCCGCCATTACATTTGCCAAATAGGCTTGCTTGCCGAAAGAAACATTTAGATAAGTCCATTGCCATTTTTCTGCGCCATAACCAATGCTTATCAGATGAGAATAAGATTCCACAGATCCCGGGTTACTGTCATTGTGAAATAGGCGATAGTGTAAAACCCACTTATCTAAATAAAGCGTTGCCCCCCCGGAAATAATGAAATCATAACGATTACCCGAATAATAAACATAGGTAGCCCCAGTGGTTATTACATAATTTTTATTTTTCCCGATTTTGAAATTAAAATCGTGGTCAGCCCTGAACCTGTGTAAATAATCAGAACCTCCCCCCGCTGAAAACGCGGAATATGTATATAAAAAGCTGGTCCAGTCTTTGTAAGCACCAATTGTTCCCACCGCACCCTCCCCTTCTCTGTGGCTAAGCAATGAGCCTTCCACAAAATACGTAAATGTCGAAGATACCTTGGTGTATAGAGCCAGATTTGCCTTATGCCAATCGCCATAAGCGTTGCGCGGATCAAGGTATTCATAAGAACACGAGGCTTCAAGGCGATGACTTTTTTCCTCAAATGTTTGCGCCATCAAAATATTTGCTGGTAACAATATGCCAAAAAAAACACTAACAAAAATAAATGACGCTCTGCTCACAATAACCTCCTTAATTATTTTACTTACTCATCTTCTTACCGGTCATCTCATAAATCATTCGTTGTTCCAACGGAAATTTATTTATTTTTGATTTATACCTTTTATTGAACTCTCGCCAAAGCACTTCTGCTTTTTTCGAATTTGGATTCAGCACATCAAAGCATATCGGGAAAAGCTGGGCCAGGGCATCCGGATAAGAAACAGACCATTTCGAAACATGTTTTCTATAATCGTATATAGCCCAGTAGAAATTTCCAGAACGCTTATCATATAAAATACTCAAAATCGCTTTTCTCATTTTTTCAGCAGTTTCAACATAATGCGCGTCCTGCCCATAACCCACGGATAAAGCAAGCTCATTGAAAACTTTCATGCCCGCATATGCCTCACAGTTATCCATCAAATAACGCACATTGTTTTTCCCGCCGGGCAGGGCTTGAGTTAAACCGTCTTCATCCTGCAAACAGGAAATCAAATAAGCGATATCTTTTATTTTATTCCAGTTACTTTCAAGCAATGACTTATCGCCTGTTTTCAACTGATAAAGATTAAGTAAATATAAAAATGTTCCCGCGTAGCCATCAACAGAATCGTAGTTATTTGTAGATATTTCTTTGCCAGTTTCGTTCACTTCAAAATCATAAATACTGCCAGTAAGCCCTGCCTTATCGGGATAATTCAGATGGTTAAAATACCATATTATATAATTTCTAATTTCATCAATATGCCTGCCATGGCTGATTTCATAAATAGCAATGATATTTATAATATAAGGGTTTACTGTATGGACATCTTGAATTTTTCCGGCATAATAATTCATTAATTTTAATCCCGGATGTTCAGCGGCTTTTTGCCCGAAAACCTCAGTAGGCATAAGGAGAATAACCGCTATCCATAACATAAACAGTTTTTTTAACATCCGCACGCACCGTTCATTTTTCCAGGCTCTTATCGCTTAAATTATCCTGTTGATTATATTTTCTCTATGGACAAAGTTCTAGTTAAAAAAGTTTTTAGCACACTATCTAAAAGAAAATCACCAAACCTGACGTTTAAATAACCCAAAGGCAAATTGACATATAAAATATTGCTTGAACCGTATTTAGCCATAACAATTGCTGGGTATTTTTCTCCTTTTTGTATTACAGCGTGGGCAAAAATACTTTTTTCGGGTATTGGCTTAATGAATTCGCAGCGGGCGACTTGAAAATTTATTTTGCCATATGGAGCTTTTACCAAGAAGCCATCGACGTTGATTTGAGCTAATGGAATTTGAAAATAATCCGCTTCTTTCGCGGAGACAAACTGCAAAGAACCTGTCGTGTAAGCATTTTGCTCGAACATTTGGTAGGTTATATAATTAATTCCAATAAAATCAGCAAACACGCTTTTACCCAAGTAATAACCGCGGGGGTTTTTAACTCCTACATCATAGATAACAGCAATATTACCGGAACCTGCCAAATATTCTTTAATCCATCTGGTTAATTCTTCCGGCATGTGCTGCACTAACCCGTCGGGAAAAATTATAGCCGGGGTGTTCTGCAGCATCTTTTTTACATCCAGCTTCATCAGCGTGTGCACTTCTACCTTTTCAAAAGGTATGCCTTCTCTTATCAGAACACGTTCGTAAGCTTTCAGAATATAAGGATGGTTGCGCAGAGACGATTTATTATAAGCAAGAACTACCCGCTGGCCTTCAGCATTCACTAAACGATAATTGCTAAACATCAAATATCCGCTATAAACGCAATATCCGGCAATCAAAACTATGATTATGGCCATAATTATTTTTTTCATAGCGTCAACCCTTTACCCTCCGTAGCGACATAGCCATAAATAGTCACTCCTTTTTCGATATAAACGGCTTTTTTACCAATTACAGATTTAAAAACGCCCGGGCGACTGACTTTAACGCCGGAAGCCAAGTATATAGAGCCCTGCGAAAAAAGATTCCCGAGCACCACAGAGCCTCTGCCGACTCTTACATCGCCATCAGCAAAAACATTGCCGTAAACAGCCACATTATCCTTTATATCGATGTTCCCGTAAGATTTTACGGCTCCCCGAAAAATGCAGCCGCTTCCGATCTTGACTGATTTTTCAAATACTATATTTTGTGCCACTTCGGTATCATCATTAACACGCTTTTTCCTTCTACGGATGAATGAATTATCCGGCAAAATGACTTCAGTGAATAATTTATTTTCAAAAGCAACTGGCTGCGGCTGGCCGTTTATTCCCGCGACAATGGGCATGCCATAGAGGCGGCGAAAGCGGTTATTTTCGGCGATGCGCAAAACGCCGCCGCTGGTCGCGCTGATGCCTAAATCACAGTTTGCTGCTACATCCAATACATCTTCCGCGTCAACCCAGCGGTCTATTTTTGTGCCTTGCGCGATGCTTACATTTCCGTCCGCAGCCAGCACGTGAACATCATTGGCTTCGCCAAGAAAAACATTACCCGTGGCAAAAATATTTGTGTTGAATTTAACGTTATTACCGGATTTTAAATTACCCCGGACATTTAAAATATGATCTACTCTTTCCCCCGCGGGTATAATTTTATCCGCGGTTATTTCAACTTTTTCTTTTTTCGAAAGCATAATATCGGTGATCTGATCTTTTTCCACATCCAAATGGCTGAGCGAAGCAGAAAGAATATGCCTGAACGAGGCGCCAAAATATCTGGGCGTTCTCGAAAAATCAATCGGCACAAATAAGGGATCCGCGTCTGTCTTTTGATAATATTCAATAATGCCCGGCAAAAAAGGGCAAACAAACATTAAAACCAGTACTGCAAAAGCAAGAATAATAATCATAAACTTTTACGCGCAGCCCTTCTTGATTGCTGAGTGATGCTTTTGTCGTCTTTCCTGTAGCGAACAGTTTTTTGCCAGGGCGCGATTCTTCCGGTAATCATATCTATAATCGCGTCAAAAAACCCCCTGCTCATATACCAGGTGTTGAAAAAGAAATTAAATATTAAAAAAGGCAGCAGTAATATTCTGCCCGTCGCGCCGTCGAGCATCGAGCCGATACCGATCTGATAAAATGGAGCGAAATTACCAAATGTATTATAAGCGCCAACAAAGACAAAAACGATCATCCCCGCGACGATATGCATTTCTCCCAGGAAAAACAGCGCCAGCGAATCACACAACCCCAGCAACAAAATGATGGGCACAGTGTAAATGAAAAGCAAAAGAGCGCCGTCAATTTTTTCTTTCCTGGATAAAAACTTTGATTTAAGCATGGGCAGCAGATATTTGAACATGACCTGCGTGTGGCCGCGTGACCAGCGCATAACCTGGCGTGCCCGCACTCCCCAGTCTTCCGGGGCTTCTTCGTAGCATTCCGCCCTGTTGGCGTATATCACTTTCCATCCGCTAACCAGCAGGCGGTAAGTAAGTTCTGTGTCTTCAGCTAAAATATTTGTGTCAAACCCGCCCATGGCAGTTATAAATTCTTTACGGAAGCCGCCTACCGTTCCTCCATATTGAGGCACCAGCTTCATGTTATATCTCGCCTGCTGATCAACCTGATAGCCACCGGTTCGCTCCAGATCCAGCAGACGTGTCAACATGTTAGCGCCGGTATTGATCGGGATAACCCTACCCATCACCGCGCCAATTTCCGGATCGCTAAAAGACACGGCAATATCTTTGAGAATGCTTTTCGGGGGCAGATAATCCGCGTCAAACACAATTATTATTTCTCCTTCAGCCAGAGCGATGGCCTCGTTAAGCGCCGCCGGTTTACCCCGCGCTCCTTCGTAGCGATGCAACGGCTTAATAAAAGAATACTTGCCCGCGTATTCATCTAATATTTCTTTTGTGGCGTCGGATGAAAAATCATTGATGGGAATTATCTCTAAAACCTGAGCGGGGTAGTCCGCCTGAAGCAGCAAATCCAGAATCTGCCGGGCGACTTTTTCCTCGTTATGCATGGGAACGACGACAGTTATATTTTTTAATTCGGAATCAAGTATATCCTGATAATACGCCCGCTGTTCAGAGAAAAGCCGGTTCAGCGTGAATGTAAAATGCCTGATGGAATAAATCAGCATGACACACACGGTAAAAACCAGATAAATTTTTAAAATCAGTACAACCACTTCCATATTGATTCATCGCCTTTTAATTTTTTGGCAAGATAATAAGTATAAGAACTGTAAATCCCGACTATATAAACAAAATCAATCAACGGCCCGAAAGCGAAAAACAAAATCGCCATATAAAGCACCGAATATTTTGAGACGATATAAAGAAAAACAACGTAGCGTAAAGCACCGAATATGATCGAATAAATGATTGTCAGTATAATGATGAATATTTTGGGAGCGAAAGAAGCAGGAAGCGGCAAAAAAGCGATTCCCAGAATAAAGGGAATAAATAACCACATGCTTACCTGCGACTTAATGTAAAGCTCTGAGTAATCTTCTACGCTATAGGGAAATTCAAAAGGTGTTATAGAAAAAAACAAAACAGATGTTAAATTAATGACTGCCCAAAAAACAGAAATGATGGCGAAATTTCGGCCAATTTTTGTTTTCGGCAAAAGAAATATCATGGTCATGCAAATGATAAAATTTATCAGGCATACCAATACAGCTGGATAAGTGCCCGGCATGGTAACAATGGATACATCGCCGATCAAAAAAGATTTCGCGGATAAGAAAATAGACTCGGCTGAATAATATGGCGACAGCAACTTATAAGCGAATAAACTAATTTCGGCGGTTATTTCCGGATAAAGAAGAAGGATTATCAGAGATAAAGGGATGGCGGTTAATATAAATTCAAGAAAAAAAAGCCAGCTTGAGCCGGTAATTTTTCTGTAAGCGCGATGATAATAAACTAATGTTTTCGACATAATATTTTTTGATGAAACAATAAGCGATGCTTCAATGGCCAAATTGCTTTATTTTCGTAATTCCTGTTTATAGATGAAAAATAGCGGCCTCTGCTTTCTGGACAATTAAGATAAGGATAACTGCGTGATAGGCAGATTTAAGAGGCCCTTGTTTTTGCAGCAACCTCCCTTAAATTAGTTGACTTTTTACCGTCAGGATCAAATTCTGCGGATGGTTCCAGTAACATTTTTTCCCCGGCTGACCAGCGGACTAATGTTTCCACAATTCTCTGCGCGGCAAAGCCGTCACCATATGGATTTTGATTCGTAATCATCGCTTCATATTCATTTTTATTATTTAAAAGCGTTTCAGTTTCCCGGATAATTTTATCCCGGTTGGTGCCAACATATTTAGATAAGCCGGAATGGAACGCTTCCGGCCTTTCGGTAACTTTTCTCAGCAAAAGTAACGGTTTTTTCAGCGTCGGGGCCTCTTCCTGCAAGCCACCCGAGTCGGTAAGAATCAGGTAAGCTTTTTTCATCAGGTTGACGAAAGTCAAATAATCAAGCGGCGGCAAAAGATGAATTCGGTCAATACCTGATAAAAGTTTTTCGGCAGTTTCTTTTACCGCCGGATTCGGGTGCACAGGGTAAACAACAGCGACATCAGAATATTTGCGCACAATCTCCTTGATCGCGGCGCAGGTATTTTCAAATTCAGCGCCCCATGATTCACGCCGATGGGATGTCACCAGAATAATCCGGTGATTATCCAATTTTAAATTTTTAAGCTCAGATTGATGTAACGTAAAAGGTAATCGCGAAATATGCGTCAGGGCGTCAACAACCGTATTGCCCGTAACAACTATTTTATCTTTGGAAATTCCTTCGTTAAGCAAAGCTTTTCTTGCAAATACCGTAGGGGCAAAGTGGATTTCCGTCATCACGGTTGTCAGTCGGCGGTTCACTTCTTCCGGATAAGGGCTGTAGATATTATAGCTACGCAGACCGGCCTCAACATGGGCTACGGGAACTTTATGGTAAAACGCCGCGAGCGCGCTGGCAAAAACCGTTGTTGTATCCCCTTGAACCAGAAGGATATCAGGTTTTATCTTGCCTATTGTTTTTTCCATGCCTTCCAGAACACGGGAAGTAAGCGCCGGTAGTCCCTGGCGTGCATGCATCAGATTAAGGTCAATATCTGGTGTAATATCAAAAAGAGACAGAGCCTGATCCAATATTTCGCGATGCTGTGCTGTTGCTAAAATAATTGTTTCAAATTTAGCTGAATGTTGTTTTAACTCATAAATAACCGGGGCAGTTTTTATGGCTTCCGGGCGAGTTCCAACAACCACTAAGACTCTAGTTTTTGCATTAATCATTTAAAATGTTTAATAAATAAGGCTGCTTTCTATAAATTTAGCCGAGGAACTCAAGTCAAAACAACTTACGTTGTCAATTTCTTTTAATATATAAATTATCGTAGTGTAACTTTGCAATTATTAAGCCAAACAAGTGTTTATCTGCTAAAACCTTAGCATTATTAACATAACTACATAATATAATGAATGAATTATTTTGATCTTGTTCTTTTGAAAAAGTTTTACCATAATCTCGTTTATAACTAAATTACAGATATTGATGAAACATCTACATAAATTGTAGATGTTTTTATATTAAGTAAAGATGTTATAAAAAAGGATGATTTGTTTTTTCGATTAATTAGATTATCATAACTGATCCTTAAATGTTGACATACTTAAAATTATTAGATAACAGCAAACCTCCAACGGGCTTATTGCCCGCTTTTTTGTTATATTGATTCGTAATTTAGGAAAAATTATAGCGAAACATTTTTGATATCAATGATTTAAAGGTTACATTTTGAATAAACTTTTACAAAAAGAAATAGCGCGGCGGCGCACTTTCGGGATTATTAGCCATCCCGACGCGGGCAAAACCACGCTGACGGAAAAGCTGCTGCTTTTCGGCGGAGCTATTCAAATGGCCGGCGCGGTCAAGGCCCGCAAAGCATCCAAGCACGCCTTGAGCGACTGGATGTCTATCGAAAAGGAACGCGGTATTTCCGTCACCTCATCCGTCATGAAATTCGAATACGCGGATTGCGACATTAATCTTCTGGATACGCCCGGCCATCAAGACTTTTCCGAAGACACTTATCGCGTACTCACCGCTGTGGACAGCGCGCTCATGGTAATTGACTGCGCTAAAGGCGTCGAAACACAAACACAAAAACTAATGGAAGTCTGCCGTCTGCGCAATACGCCGATTATCACCTTTATCAATAAGCTCGACCGCGATTCCCTGCCGCCGCTGGAAATTCTCGCTGATATCGAAGATAAATTGCAGATTGAATGCTCGCCCTTATCCTGGCCTATTGGTATGGGCAAACGCTTCAAGGGCGTTTATAATCTTTACAACAAAAAATTGCATCTCTTCACTCCTGGAAAAGCCAAGCGTTCGGAAGATGGAGTCGTTATCAACGATTTATCCGATCCCCAGCTTGATGAATTATTGGAGAGTCAAGCCAACGAACTGCGGGAGGAAATCGCCTTATTGGAAGGCGCGGCTAATCCTTTTGACCTCAAAGAATATTTAAAGGCCAGTCAGACACCGGTTTTTTTCGGCAGTGCCATCAACAATTTCGGCGTCAAAGAACTTTTGGACGCTTTTGTGGAAATCGCGCCGCCTCCTGTAGCTCGCCCCACTACAACAAGGCAAGTCAGCCCCGATGAAGATGAGTTTTCCGGTTTTGTTTTTAAAATTCAGGCAAATATGGATCCGGCTCACCGCGACCGTATAGCTTTCTTGCGCATCTGCTCCGGAAAATTCGAGCGCGGCATGCGCGTCATCCACCACCGTATCGGCAAAGAAGTATCTTTGGCTAATGCTACTATTTTCATGGCGCAGGATCGCACTAATGTTGAAGAAGCATACCCCGGTGATATCATCGGTATTCATAATCATGGAACAATTAAAATCGGCGATACTTTCACGCAGAAAGAATTTCTCAAGTTCACCGGCATCCCGCATTTCGCGCCGGAACATTTCTGCCGCGTGCGCTTGAAAGACCCTCTGCGCATGAAACATTTGCAAAAAGGCCTGCAGCAGCTTTCCGAAGAAGGCGCGATTCAGGTTTTCAAGCCACTGTGGGGCTCGGACAATATTCTGGGCGCGGTTGGCGCTTTACAGTTTGATGTGACAATGACGAGGCTCAAAGATGAATACAGCGTTTACGCCGATTATGAAAAAACAGACTACGCGGCCGCCCGCTGGGTCACCTGCGATGACACCAAACTCATGGAAGAATTTCAAAAAAAGAATCAGTCTAATCTAGCCGTGGACACGGAAGGCAACCTGGTTTATCTGGCGGCAAGCGAGTGGCGCCTGCGTCATGCCATGGAAGAATGGCCGAAAGTTAAATTCCACAAAACCATGGAAAAAAGCTGAAAAATAAAATATAACCTTGATTGCAAAGTAAAGAATATTTAAAGCCAGGCCGGGTAAAAAATATGATCAAAAAATTTGCCATACTCTGGGTTTTGGGATTGTTTACCGCAGTTCCCTATGCGGTTTATTACCTTCTTTATTATGCCCCTCGTGATCAATACGCGCTGCTTATAACTTTTGTCCTTTTCTGGATATTCGGTTACTGGGGAGTGGCAGGCCCAATCATTTCCATAGTAAGAATCCGCCGCGTTTTCAGAGCGCTGGAAATTGCCCGCTCGCCTGAACAGTTACGCGATTTTTTGCAAAGCCCAGATTCTCAGGAAGCGGCCATTGACTATATTGCTGCCGAAAACAAAATTCCCAAATTTATCGCCAGAAAATTATTCACCCTGGCGCTGGAAAAACTTGCAGCCAAGGATATTACCCTGCAGAGATTGATCCACTAAATTCGCCTCGCACTACTAAAATATTATTGTTTTAAAACAGCTAATCCCGTTTTTTGCTTATTTCCGAGTATGATGATTGCCAGATAATCTCGATTGTTTTTTGACGCTAAATATGGCACGACATATCATCAATACCTAAACTTCCTGATTCCAAGGAGGCAATATGCTGGATCAAAAAAAATCCGTTTTTTCGTGGGCGATGTATGACTGGGCGAACTCTGCTTTTGCCACCACCGTGATGGCCGGTTTTTTTCCCATTTTTTTCAAAGAGTACTGGGCCGATCCCAATCTGCCGCAGCAAAGCACTTTTTACCTGGGGCTGGCCAATTCCATAGCTTCTATTATCGTAGCCGCACTGGCTCCTTTTCTGGGTGCCGTGGCTGATCGCGGTTCCGCCAAAAAGAAATTCCTTTTCTTCTTTGCTTTTCTGGGTGTGGTGATGACCGGCTCCCTTTATATGGTGGCGCAGGGACATTGGATGCAGGCCGTTATATTCTATGTGGCTGCTACCGTTGGTTTTTCAGGCGGCAATATTTTTTATGATTCACTCATTACCGGGGTATCCTCGGAAAAGAAAATGGATTTTACTTCCACGCTGGGGTTCGGCCTCGGCTATATCGGCGGCGGGCTTCTTTTTCTGCTCAACGTCCTGATGTTTCAGTTTCCCGCGTTTTTCGGAATTCCCGGCAAGGCCATGGCCGTAAAACTTTCGTTTTTATCCGTCGCCATCTGGTGGGCGGTTTTTTCCATACCTCTTTTTCTTTTTGTCAAGGAACCTAAGGCCGAAAAAGGCGCGCCTTTAGGACAGGCCTTTGTGCAGGGCTGGCAGCAGCTGTTGGGAACTCTACGCGACATACGACATCTGAAAGTTGTGGGGCTTTTTCTGCTGGCTTACTGGTTTTACATTGACGGTGTCGATACTATTATACGCATGGCTGTCGATTACGGAAAATCACTGGGGTTTGACAGTGGTTCTCTCATCGCGGCCTTGCTGATGGTACAATTCATCGCCTTTCCCGCCGCCATCCTGTATGGATTCTTTTCCATGCGCGTCGGCACCAAAAAAGCTATTATGATTGCGATCTGCTCCTACATTCTTATAACCGTGTTGGCTTTCTTTATGACACAGAAGTGGCACTTCTTTGCGCTCGCCGCCTGCATCGGCCTTTTTCAGGGCGGCATCCAGGCGCTAAGTAGAAGTCTTTTTACGCAGATTATTCCGGTGAATAAATCGGCTCAATTCTTTGGATTTTATAACATGTTGGGTAAGTTCGCGGTGGTTATCGGCCCGGTGCTTATGGGCTCAGTGACCATCCTTACCGGAAACGCGCGCTATGGAATCCTTTCTATTATCGTGCTTTTTATTGCCGGGGCTTTCCTGCTGACACGCGTGGATGTAGAAGAAGGAAAGCGCATGGCAAAACAATATTTATAAAAACCTTATACATCATAGGATGCAAACAATGTTACTGGATGAAAAACAAACCATCATCGTTTCGGCAATAATAATCGGTGTATGTTTTTTAATTGGTCTGGCTATTGGCGGTTATTACATCGGTAAAGGCGGCGCGCGCTTTAAATCGGAAGTGCGAACAGTTACGGTAAAAGGATTAGTCGAAAAAGAAGTCAAGGCGGATAAAGCCGTCTGGACTCTTTCTTTCCGGAGGGCCAGTGAAAATCTGAAAGACGCGCACGCCAGAATAACCGCGGACAAAGAATTAACTGTTGCCTTCCTTAAAAATCAGGGCTTCAAGGGGGAAGAAATAAACTTACAGCCGCTGAGAATCGTCGATAAATTAGCGCGTGATTATGATTCCGGCCAGGCAAATGAACGTTTCAGATATGTTGTCACGAGCGCAGTGCGTGTCTCGACTCAAAACATTGACCTGGTGATTAAATCCTTGGGAGAAACAGACAAGCTGCTCAAATCCGGCGTGCTGCTTGACGGGCAGATGGATGGCATGGCCAATCCCCGTTATATGCTCACGGCTTTTAACGAACTGCGGCCACAGCTTCTTGCGGAAGCCACACAAAACGCTCGGCTGACCGCGCAGCAATTCGCTTCGGATTCTGACGTAAAAGTAGGAAAAATTCGCTCGGCAAACCAGGGCAATATCCAGATTTTCGGCCACGATGGCAATGATGAATCGGCTTATTACAGCCCAACCAGTTCGCCTGTCAAAAAGATTAGAGTGGTGAGCACCTTCGAGTTTGAACTGAAATAGAATTTTATTTTGTCGGCTTGAACCGGTTGTCCATTCCCGTAAAGCCGCAGTCGGACGACTAATAGTAGGCACATACAACCCTTAAATGCTCTTGCAAATGTACCCTTTAAATTACTTTTTTTGTTTAAACATTGTCACATCCTTCTTAAATAATCGTATATAATAATAAAGAAAAAAATGCGGGCAGGAATATGTATAATCCTTTCAGCAAAAGCGATAAAAATGAATATAATGAATTAGTTGCAAAGGCGGTAAGCGGCGATGCTCACTCCCTCGAGAAACTTATCCGCCTCCACCAGGCATGGATATACAACATAGCCCTCAGGATGGTTTTTCATCCTCATGATGCACAGGATATCACTCAAGAAATCTTGATAAAAATTATTACCAAGTTATCGACCTACGATTCAAAAAAAGCCTCTTTCCGGACGTGGCTTTACCATATCGTGGCCAACCATATTCTGGACATGAAGAAGCAAAAATACGAGCGCGTGGCTACCAGTTTTGAAGATTACTATAATTATGCCCAGTTTCCGGATGAAAACCCTGAAACATATCCCGGCCATGAAATGCTGATTGAAGAATCAAAAATCAGCTGTTACGTCGGCTCACTTCTTTGTTTTGACCGAAGGCAACGGCTGGTCTTTATCCTTGGCGCGATATTCAATATAGACGATGCTCTTGGAGGTGAAATTATCGGCATCTCCAAATCCAATTTCCGCCAAATACTTTCGCGTTCACGGAAAAAGCTGTACAACTTTGTTAGTCAAAATTGCGGCCTGCTGGATGATAAAAATCCCTGCCACTGTTCCACAAAGCTTTTAGGACACATCAAGGCCGGCTGGCTCAAACCTAATAAAATAAGGTTCTGCAGAGCCGAAACCCAAACGGTAAGTGATGTGATCGACATTGATGATTTTAGAGACTCATCCTACGGCAAGTATATTCAAATCTTCCGCGGTCACCCTTTCTACAAGGATAATGACTTTACGGCCTGGGTTCGCCAAACTATCGAGAATGAAGAGTTCAAAAAGATATTTCACTTAAATTAGGACTATACTACATTTAAACAGGAGCACCGATATGGAAAACAAAGTAAGCGAAGCGATGTGGAACACACTTCAAAAACAATTGGGTTATAATGATGATGAAATGAAGCTATTTCAAAATAATCCCCGCAATGAAAGCATAATATTAAAACTTCCGGCGCTATTAAACCTGAAATTTATTTTCGAAGTTTTGGAATCTCATGGATGCGGCTGCAATCATAAGAAAGGCGATAAAATTTATTTTGACGGCGCGGGGCAATTAATACCCGAACTAAGCCCCAAGAGAATATGCGCGTTTTCTGTTGCTGCAGTATCGCAGCTGATCTTTACAGCCCAGGAACTTGTTTACGCGGGAGTCAATCCGAATGAAATGCGGCTAAATAGAGTTGGCTGTTATGATGTGGGTGTCAATTGCGGCGGATGGGGAAACATTGTTCTTGGGTTTAGGGCGGAAAATATCTCCCCTTTATAATCAGACAGCAGATCGGTAGAGATCCTTTTTTCATCGGTAGTTTTTATTTTGTCGGCTTGAGCCGGTTGTCCATTCCTGTAAAGCCGCAGTCGGGCTGATAGCAGGTCACGTTCAGAAATTCGCATTTCTGCTTGCAGGAAGGGCAGGTTTCGGGCGGCGTAATTGCCTCTAGCGTGTTGCCGCAATTGCTGCACTTCCACGTATTTTCAGGAATTTTCGGATTATTTTCTGCCATATTCAGGTTTTCTCCTTTTTTTGTTTTATTTGCTAATCTACCATAAAGACCAGAATAAAGACAATTTTTTGGTCATGATAACGAATGTTCTTGAAATTATAGCGCACTTTCGGTAAATGGATATACTCTTTTCAATCAGGAAAATTTCATGGCTGAAAGCACCAAAAAAACCGACCTCGCCGGATTAACGCTTCTGGGCAAACCGGCAAAACCTTCAAAAAAATTGGAAACTTTCCCCAATCATCACCCAGGGCGTGATTATGTGGTAACGCTTACGACTGATGAATTCACCTGCATCTGCCCCAAAACCGGCCAGCCGGATTTTGCCAAAATTAAAATTGAATACATTCCGGATAAGAAAATTATCGAATCGAAATCGCTCAAATTTTATCTATGGTCTTTCCGCGATGAAGGTGTTTTTCATGAGCATGTGGCTAACGTTATTCTGGATCATCTGGTCGCGGCGCTAAAGCCTCGCTGGTGCAAAGTAAGCGCGCAGTTTGCCGTGCGCGGCGGCATCGGCATCACAATTGATGCCGAATACAAAAAATAAAAAAATTTACAGGAATAAATACTTAGTTAAGGATTAAAAACACGAATGGGAAAACGCGACGACATTAAAAAAGTACTGATTATCGGCTCCGGCCCTATTGTTATCGGGCAGGCGTGTGAATTCGACTATTCCGGCACCCAGGCCTGCAAGGCGCTGCGCAAACTAGGCTATAAAGTTGTGCTAGTCAATTCCAACCCGGCAACAATCATGACCGATCCGGGCATGGCCGATGTCACTTATCTCGAGCCCTTGAACATACAGGCGCTGACCGAAATTATCGAAAACGAAAAACCGGATGCCATCCTGCCTAACCTCGGCGGCCAGACCGGCCTTAATCTGACATCAGAGCTGCACAAAAAAGGAATTTTAAAAAAACACAATGTAAAAGTTATCGGTGTGCAGGTGGACGCTATCGAGCGCGGCGAGGATAGAATAGCTTTTAAAGAAACGATGAACAAACTAGGCATCGAAATGCCCAAAAGCGAACCGGCCACAACTGTGGAAAAGGCGGAAAAAATCGCCGCCGAGCTCGGCTATCCGGTAGTTATTCGCCCAGCCTATACTATGGGCGGCACCGGCGGCGGCATTGTTTACAATCTGGAGGAACTGCGTCTCGTCGCCAGCCGCGGTATTTCGGCAAGCTTAATCGGTCAGATACTGATCGAAGAATCAGTAATCGGGTGGGAAGAGCTGGAACTGGAAGTTGTCCGCGACTCCAAAGGCCGGATGATTACTGTCTGCTTCATTGAAAATGTGGACGCCATGGGCGTGCACACCGGCGATTCCTACTGCACCGCGCCGATGCTGACCATCTCGAAAGAGCTGCAGAAACGCCTGCAAAAATATTCCTATGATATCGTGGAGGCGATTCAGGTTATCGGCGGCACAAATGTGCAATTCGCTCACGATCCCAAAACAGACAGAGTGGTTGTGATTGAAATCAATCCGCGAACGTCACGCTCCTCGGCGCTGGCTTCCAAAGCCACGGGCTTCCCCATCGCCATGATTTCCTCGATGCTGGCCGCTGGGTTAACTCTTGATGAAATTCCCTACTGGCGCGAGGGCACGCTGGATAAATACACGCCCTCCGGAGATTATGTGGTGGTAAAATTCGCCCGGTGGGATTTTGAAAAATTCCCCGGCGCGCAGGATAAACTAGGCACGCAGATGCGCGCGGTGGGCGAAGTAATGAGCATCGGCAAAAATTATAAAGAGGCTTTGCAAAAAGCGATACGCTCTCTGGAAAAAGGCCGTTATGGTCTGGGTTTTGTTAAAGACTTCAATAAAAAATCTCTTGATGACTTGATGGAAATGCTGGCCGAACCATCCAGCGAGCGCCAATTCATCATGTACGAAGCTCTGCGCAAGGGCGCGGCAATTGATGCCTTACACGCAAAAACCCACATCAAAAAATGGTTCATCCAGCAGATGAAAGAACTGGTAGAGTTGGAAGAAAAAATTCTTGCGTATAAAGGCAAATCGCTTCCCAATGAGTTATTGATTCAGGCCAAAAAAGACGGATTTGCCGACAGGTATCTCGCGCAGATTTTAGGAAAGAAAGAAGAAGAAATTCGCAAGCAACGCCTAGCCGCGGGACTTGCTGAGGCGTGGGATGCCGTGCCGGTAAGCGGCGTGGAAAACGCGGCTTATTATTATTCAACTTACAACGCGCCGGATAAAGTCGCGGTGGACAACCGCCGTAAAATCATGGTCTTGGGTGGCGGCCCAAACCGTATCGGCCAGGGTATTGAATTCGATTACTGCTGCGTGCACGCAGCATTCGCTCTGCGCGATGAAGGTTTCGAATCTATCATGGTCAACTGCAACCCGGAAACCGTCTCCACCGATTACGATACATCCGACAAACTTTATTTCGAACCGCTCACCGTGGAAGACGTTTTGAGTATCTACGAAAAGGAAAAACCCGAAGGCGTGATTTGCCAATTCGGCGGGCAAACACCGTTGAACATCGCGGCAGAGCTCGCGAAGGCCGGCGTTAAAATTATCGGCACTTCGCCGGAAACAATAGATCTGGCCGAAGACCGTGACCGTTTTCGCGAAATGATGGATAAGCTGGGCATTCCCATGCCGGAATCTGGAATGGCGAGCAATCTGGAACAGGCGCTCAAGGTTGCCGGCAAAATCGGCTATCCGCTTATGGTTCGCCCCTCTTACGTTCTGGGCGGGCGCGGCATGGAAGTTGTGCATGACGAGGAAATGCTTAAACGTTATGTCGCCGCCGCGGTTGGGGTTACGCCGGAACGTCCTATTCTTATCGACAAATTTTTGGAAAACGCGATTGAAGCGGAAGCAGACGCGATTTCCGACGGCACGGACGCTTTTGTGCCGGCGGTGATGGAACATATCGAATTGGCCGGTGTCCATTCCGGAGATTCAGCCTGCGTGATTCCGCCCATCAGCATCCCCGCGCGTCACATCGAAACAATTAACGAATACACCAAAAAGATTGCTATCGAGTTCGGCGTCGTCGGTTTAATGAATATTCAATACGCCATTGCCAATGATACCGTCTATATTCTGGAGGCCAACCCGCGCGCTTCACGTACCGTGCCGCTGGTTTCCAAAGTGTGCAACATTTCTATGGCGCGTGTAGCGGCGCAGATCATGCTCGGCAAAAAACTTAAAGATTTAAATTTGAAAAACAGAGTCTTGAGCCACTTCGGAGTGAAAGAAGCAGTTTTCCCTTTCAATATGTATCAGGAAGTCGATCCGGTGCTGGGCCCGGAAATGCGCTCTACCGGAGAAGTTCTGGGCTTGGCCGATTCCTTTGGCCTGGCGTATTTCAAGGCACAGGAAGCAACGGGGCAGAGCCTCCCCGGCGAAGGCACAGTGCTTATCACCGTGGCGGATATAGACAAAAGCGGCATGCTGGAAGTGGCGCGCGCGTTTGAAAAAATCGGTTTCAAAATCAGGGCTACCGAGGGAACAAATAGAGTTTTAGCCGAAAAGGGCATTTCATCCGAGTCAATCTTTAAAATGCACGAAGGCCGTCCCAATATCGTCGATGCCATCAAAAATGGCGAAATTCAACTGGTCATTAACACGCCAGCAGGGCGTTTGAGCAAGCATGACGATTCCTACATTCGCAAAGCGGCAATAAAATATAAAATACCTTACATCACCACCGCCGCCGCCGCAGTTGCCGCCGTCAAAGGAATTGCCGCCTTCCGCGAAGGACACGGCCGGGCAAAATCACTGCAACGCTACCACGCGGAAATAAAATAAATTGCTCGACTGTCATTCCCCGGCTCACTTGCACGGCGCATGCCGGGAGACCGGGGAATCCTGAAAATTATCAAATCACTCTGCTTTCAAGGAAATTTATTCTCTTTGAATTATTTTCCAAATGCAGTAACATTTCGATGAATCTCGTAAAATACAAACTGCTTGTATTAATTATTGAAATAAAAAATGAAATATCTCAAGTATCACGCTTTGGGCAATGACTATATTGTACTGCGCCCAGAATCCTTTCCGGCTGAGATGACGTCGGATATGGTTCGTCTTATATGCCATCGCAACTTTGGTGTTGGTTCCGATGGAATTCTTTATGGCCCGCTGATTAGCAAATCATGCGATTTTGGTCTTCGTATATTCAACCCGGATGGAAGCGAAGCAGAAAAAAGCGGAAATGGCCTGCGCATTTTTGCAAGGGCGCTTTATGATGAAGGGCTTGTAAAAGATCAACACTTTTCAGTAGAAACCATCGGCGGAATTGTATCGTGCAAAGTTAAAAATGGTGGTGGCATAGTTACAGTACAAATGGGTAAAGTAAGCTTTGAAAGCCAGAACATTCCGGTCACAGGAATTCATCGTGAAGTGTTAAACGAAGAAATTTGCGTAGACGGAAAGACTTTCAGGTTCTGTGCGGCAACCGTTGGAAATCCCCACTGTGTTATTTTAACAGACGATCCATCGCCTCTTGACGCTAGGCGTTATGGCGCAATTATAGAAAATGACTCACGCTTCCCTAATCGAATTAATGTCCAGTTTATGAAGGTCATTGATCAAGGAAACATTCAAATTGAGATATGGGAACGGGGCGCAGGATACACTCTAGCATCTGGAAGTAGCAGCACGGCCGCAGCGGCCGTAGCATACAAACTTGGATTATGTGGTCCGAATATTATTGTTCATATGCCGGGCGGCAATCTGGAAATAAGTTTTAGAAATGGGTTTCTGGCAACAATGACAGGTCCGGTAACTAAAGTGTGCGAGGGTGTAATGACGAACGAAATGTTCGTTAAAAAGTGAACGTCCAACCAGTCGCCAAACCCGATCGCGTCCCGATGGGCTGCTCCGGCTCAGCTTTTCGCTATAAAAATCCCAATTCCTGCAGAATTTCTCTGGCTCGGTCCGCCTCATCGGCTTTAACCAGAAGGCGGGCGTAGGCGCCGGCGGCGATGAGCATCGTTGAGCTTTCACCCTGGAAAAAATATGTTATGTCTTCGCCGTCTAAAACCGATTTGATAAAAGCGATTTCACCCTGATTATAGGTGGAAAAAACCTGCACAAATTTATCGCCGCTTTCATCGGTGGAAGTTTGCGGCAGTTCGCTGACCAGATAAACATCACAATCAGCACACTTATAAAATCCTTCGCGATATTCGCTCTTGCATTTGGGGCAAAACATAAAAAATCTTTCCGCCGGTTTCGTTACTTCGCCAGTTTAATAAATGCCGTCGGGTCATCCCAGACAAAATAATTCTTCTCGGAGGTTTCCACCAGATTAATAATATTTTTCGCGCTGTCGGTGAGAATTACCGTGGATGTTTCAAAAGACATTTCTCCGCTTATCTGTTTTTTGTTGTCTATCTTGCCTTTTATTTTACGCTTCTTGACCGCTTCGGCAAAAGGGTCATTTGCCGTGTGCCAGAAAATAATTCTATTATCTTCTATGCTGATTCTGCCCCAGAGATATTCCGGCTCTTTGTCGCTATCTTCGGGCAGCATGTTAAAATACAGCCATTTCTTTCCTTTCATGATTTTAATCGTGGCTTTCTCGATATTTTCCTTATCTTCAAGGAAAATTATTTTTATCAAGCCCTTTTGGGCATCCAGCGTTTTGATCAGCATCGCGCCGTCCTGATTAATCCAGGTGCCGTCTATTTTTTGCGCGTCGAGGGTGTAATCCTCCAGGCCGACGATGTTTTTGGAAACAACGGGGCATCCCGCCAGCATCGCCGCAGACAATATTAATGAAAGTATTTTTACTGTTTTCATTTTGGCTCCTTTCTATTTTATGCCCACTGATTGGCTTCGCCTCTCGAGCAGAACAACGTTACGCCATAGTCCGGCAAGAGGACCGTGTGTCATTTTGCCTAGGCGGTCGCGCCGGCCTACTTCGCAAAATCCTTGTTTTTTAACCAGGTTAATACTTATTTTATTCTCCGGAAAAATTATCGCCTGCAATGTCCATACTCCGGATTTCTCCGAGTCCGCTATCAACGCTTTCAGCAGCGCTGATCCCACACCCTGGCGCTGTTTTGCGGCGCTTACATACAAACTTACCTCGGCAACGCCAGAATAAACGCGGCGTTGGGAAACCGGACTCAACCCGGCCCAGCCAATAACTTTATCTGCGTCTCGCGCGACCATTCTGCAATTAAGCAGGTGTGCCATATTCCATTTCTCCCAATCCGGAGCTTCTGCTTCGAACGTTGCGTGTCCGGTGGCCATACCTTCTTGATAGATACGACGGACTTGCTCCCAGTCGTTAGGCATCATTTTATTTATTACATATTCCATTATATTGCTTTACCCTGCTTATAGCTAATATAAGAACTTCGCTTTTTACAGTTTTTGATACATCTTTAAATTACCTCAACAATTTGCCTTTTGCAATTACTATCCTCAACTATCGGTTGTGATATTTTGTATTTTAACTATAATGCAAATCCGGAGTAAGAAGGCAAGAAAATCTATGACTAAATTAACATTAGACGAATGGGTTGCCCGCCTCAAAAAGAACAAAAGCTTCAATTCGAACGCCGCCGCCGTGGTGGAAATTCCCGCCGAATCCGGCGATTTTGAAGATTATCCAGCCTGGGTAAATCTGCGCCTGCTGGATGTGCTTAAAAAGCGCGGCCTGGAAAAGCTCTACCGGCATCAGGCGCAGGCTGTCCGCTTTATCCGCAATGGCAAAGATGTTGTATTGGTAACGCCCACCGCCAGCGGTAAAACGCTTTGCTACAATCTGCCTGTTTTGCAAAGCATTCTGGAGCAGCCCGAAACGCGTGCTTTGTATCTTTTCCCCACCAAGGCGCTGGCGCAGGATCAGATGCATGAGATTCACGGCCTGATAACCGATTTGCAGGCCGATATCAAAACTTACACCTACGACGGCGACACGCCCGACGACGCGCGCCAGGCTATCCGCAAGCTGGGAAACGTTGTAGTCACCAATCCGGATATGCTGCATACGGGAATTTTGCCGCATCACACCAAATGGCAAAAACTTTTTACCAATTTAAAATACGTGGTTATTGACGAACTGCACATTTACCGCGGTATCTTCGGCTCGCACTTTGCCAATGTCATTCGCCGGCTGGTGCGGATTTGCCGCTTTTACGGGTCCAGTCCCATTTTCATCTGCTGTTCGGCCACGGTGGCGAACCCCAGAGAGCACGCCGAAAAAATACTGGAGCGCGAAGTGGCGCTTCTGGATAAAAGCGGCGCACCTACCGCGGCCAAAACTTTTATTCTTTACAATCCGCCGCTCGTCAACCGCGAACTGGGCATACGGCAAAGCGCCATGACGCCCGCGCGCAAAATCGCCTCCGACCTGATCGGCAACGATATTCAGACAATAGTTTTCGCCACCAGCCGCTTAAACGTAGAAGTGCTCACCAAGTATCTGAAAGATAAATTTGTGAAGAGCAAACCGCTGGATGACCATTTTGTCACTGGCTACCGCGGCGGCTATCTGCCGAATCTGCGCCGCGAAATTGAAAAAGGCCTGCGCACACGCGAAGTCATGGGCGTCATCAGCACAAACGCGTTGGAGCTGGGCATTGATATCGGGGATCTGGAGGCCTGCATCATGGTCGGCTATCCCGGCACGATTGCCAGCACCTGGCAGCAGGCCGGGCGCGCGGGACGGCGCGCGGGCAGGAGCCTCGCGATGCTTATAGCGCGTAGCAATCCGCTGGATCAGTTCATCATGGAAAATCCCGATTACTTTTTTGCTTTATCGCCGGAGCACTGCCGCATAAATCCTGATAATCTCCTGATTTTACTTCATCACATAAAAAGCGCGGCTTTTGAATTGCCTTTTGAAAAAGGAGAAATGTTCGGTGGCGAAAACCTGGAAGAATTTCTTCAATACCTGCAAGAAAAGGGCGTGTTGCACAAAGCTGACGATCGCTGGCACTGGGCGGCGGAAAGTTATCCCGCGAGTGAAGTAAGCCTGCGCGCGATTAATCCGGAAAATGTTGTGGTCGTGGATACAACTGAGACAGGCAAGCACAAGGTCATCGCCGAAGTGGACTGGGACAGCGCTTTTACCGCCCTGCATGACGAGGCAATTTACATGATGGCCTCCGAACAGTATCACGTGGATAAACTCGACCTGGAAGGTAAAAAAGCTTACGTGCGTAAGGTGGATTCCGATTACTACACAGACGCCATGACTTATACCAACGTGCGCGTAATTGATTCGTTTGATAAGCACAAAGATGACGGAGCTATTGTAGAGCACGGCGAGGTGCAGGTCGTGCGCAAAGTTGTCGGCTTCAAAAAAATAAAATTCTACACATCCGAAAATCTGGGCTACGGCGATGTCAATCTGCCGGAAAAAGACATGCACACGACTAGTTACTGGTTTACCATACCGCGTGATCGTCTGCGCGCTCTCAATTTTACTCCCGCGGAAATTATCGACGGCTTATCGGGTCTCGCCTACACGCTGCATCATTTATCCGCGATGTTTTTAATGGCCGACACACACGATATCGACCGCGCGCTGGGCGACAAATCCGGCGAGTGGTTTGTGAGCCAGGGAAAAGCGGGACGGGTGATTACTTCCTTTTCTGAGGGGCGTCCCGATAGTTTCAGCGAAAAATCAGGCGCGCGAATTGATGAATTCGACCCGACGATTTTTGTGTTTGACGCCTACCCCGGCGGCATTGGCTTTTCGGAACTGCTTTACCGGGAACACGCCAATTTATTAAATGCCGCGCGATCTTTGATTGAAAAATGCCCGTGCGCTTACGGCTGCCCCTCGTGCGTCGGCCCCACGCTGGAAGTGGGCAAAACCGCCAAAGAAATCGTGCCGAAAATAATTGGATTGATTTTGGGAACCTGAAAAAGGAGATAAATTCATATCGAGGCGTTACATGTTGCTGACGGAAGAGATCAAAAGATATGCACTCGACCTTGGCTACAGCAGGGTGGGAATAACCACAGCCGACCCATTCCCAATGTATGCCGAGGCGATGGAAGAACGCTCACAAGACTATGACTGGGCGGCGCAATCGGATTTTATTGTAAAAACCGGCGATCCGAAGGATCGCCTGCCATACGCCCGGTCGATCATCGTCGCGATATACGACTACTTCCGTGAACACTTCCCGGATAATCTGGTGGGCAAAATCGGCCGTCTGTACCAATCGCGTTCATATATAGAGCCACCCACACGCCTGGGAGGCGCGCGGGTACAACTCATGCGACAATTTCTGAAGAATAAAGGGATGCAGGTCGGGCCTTGGCTCATGAGCACCACCGGCCTGCCAAATCGCCCGGCCGCGGTTCGCGCCGGGCTCGGTCAGATCGGCCGCAATACTTTCTTTTGCGCTCCGGACATCGGCACTTTCGTGCTCATCCATATCTTTATCGTGGATGCGGAGTTGGAGTATGATTCACCGGTGAACGGAACACACTGTCCGCCCGATTGCCGGCGTTGCATCGAAGCGTGTCCGACGGGGGCCATCGTTGACGATTTTCGCATCAATCCGCGCCGGTGCCTCACCTTCAACCACTACATCAACACTTACGGCTTCCCGAACACTACCCCGTATATCGATCGGGAACTTCGGCCAAAGATGGCAAGCTGGATACATGGGTGCGACGTGTGCCAGGAGGTTTGCCCTAAAAACCAAAAGAAGCTCAAAGCGGAACTTCCGCCGAACGCCTTTCTGGAAGAAACGGCAAAGTATTTTAGCCTGACGGGTCTTTTGAAAACGGACAACGTTACCGAAAATATGGTCGTTGCGCCGCTCTTTCACGCCTTCATGCGCGACCGGAAATATTTCCGGCGAAATGCCGCCGTCGCGCTCGGCAACAGCGGCGACAGTGAGATGACGCCTTATCTGGCGGAGGCCATGAATGATCCTGAAGAGCTGGTAAGGGTTCACGCGGCCTGGGCGCTTGGAAACCTGGACGGCGCCAAGGCGCGATTTGCATTGGAGACAAGCCTGACACGCGAGAACAGTCGCCGGGTCAGAGAAGAAATAAACATGGCATTAGCCAATAAATAAGAAAACCGCGCTATTTTTAAATGGACTACTTTCTTATCATAGATAAGAATGCAACGATAAGAAAAATTATGTATAAAAATTTAACAATATATTATTTCAGCGGCATCGGCTTTTCGGAGCTACTTTACCACGAACATGCAAATTTATTAAACGCGGCACGCTCTTTAATTGAAAAATGCCCCTGCGCTTACGGTTGCCCCTCGTGCGTGGGGCCGACGCTGGAAGTGGGCAAATCGGCCAAAGAAATCGTGCCGAAAATAATCGGATTGATTTTGGGGAAATGAAAACAATAGTGAAAATTATTAAAACTAATATTTGAATACCTGACTAATCTATTTCTCACGCTGGAGACAAATTTTCAGGAGGACAATAATTATGATTAGGTCTTTAAAGATAATTGAGGACTTTGGACAATTTCATGATTTTTGCTGGAATGCAAATCTACCGGAATTTGGGAAATATAATTTCATATACGGTTGGAATTATTCTGGCAAAACAACTCTTTCCAGAATCTTCAGAGCCTTAGAGATAAAAGAACTTCACAGAGATTTTTCAGGCTCTAAATTTACTATATCGTCTAGCAACAATGATATTACACATTTGGATTTACAAAACATAGGCATCCAAGTCAAAGTGTTTAGTGAAGATTTTATTGAAAAAAATTTTGAATGGAACAATGAAAACGCAGAGATTGATCCCATTCTAATTCTTGGCGAAGATTCTAATAAACTTGAAAAAGAATTGTCTGCCACAGTAGAAAAAAAAGAGAAACAAGAAAAATTAAAGGCCAAAAAAGAACAAGAGAAAGAGAAAAAAGAAGAAGAATTTAGAAACAAATACCAGAGCAAAGCAACCGAAATCAGAAATATTTTATCCATAACAAATCCAAGAGACTTTGATAGAAACGAGTTAGAAAAGCTTACTAATTCAATGAAAGACACCTATAATAATTCGATTTTAAATCATAAAATTTTAGAAACAAAAATATCAACTTATAGGAGTAAAAAATTAGATTTAATTACTTTGCTGACAATTAATCTTGGATTAAATAATTATTTTAACGACGTCATGCAGATCATGAAATCAAAGATTACCGTTCAGAAAATCATCGAAAAATTAGAAAAAGAGCCACGATTGAGTGATTGGGTTCAAGAAGGTTTAGATATTCATAAAAATGAAGCTATTTGTCAATTCTGTCTCAATGAACTAAAAAGCGAACGAATTAAAGAACTGCAGCAGCATTTTTCAGAAGAATTTTACAAACTAATGAATAAAATCGAAAACCTTGCTGAAAAAATAAAGATTCACCTATCAGAGATTGAAAAGATAAGCTTACCAGACAAAGCACGTTTGTATGATGAATATAAAAGTGATTATCAACAATTATTAAATAAATTTAAAAATACACAAGAGCTTTATATAAATCAAATAAACGCTTTATTAGAGAAGTTAAGACAAAAAAAAGAAAGTCCATTCGAGGCATTAGAAATTGCATCACCAATTAATCCTGATATACAAAAGGAAATGGAAACTATCATAAACGAAATACAAAAATTAATAGAAAAGCATAACGATAAATCAAACAATATCGATAAAGAAAAATTAAAGGCCAAAGATGACATCGCAAAACATTTTAGCGCCACTTTCATAGAAAACGAAAAAATATTTGACATGAAAACAATGCTTGAATCTTTAAATCTTGAAATTAGGGAAATGGCCGAAAGTATAACAACTATCAAAGATGACATCGAAATATTAAAAAACAACATAAAAGAATCCGCAGTAGGTGTAAAAACGCTAAATGAATATCTAACAGTATTTTTTGGTGATGATAGACTTAGAATAGAACAAACAGAGAGCGGTAGATATAAACTTTATAGAAACGACGAAATCGCAAAAAATCTCAGCACTGGTGAAAGAAATATTATTTCATTGATTTATTTTTTTGCAAAGCTAGAAGAAACGAGTTTCAATATTGGTACCGCTGTAATATTTATTGATGATCCTGTTTCCAGTCTTGACTCAAACCACATGCATAGAGTTTATGCATTTCTTAGTAGCAGGATTGAAGAGATGGGACAAATATTTATTACGACACACAATTTTGATTTTTTTAATTTACTTAAAGACCTTTACAAATATGATTTAGAAAATAGAAATGGCTCTTTTTATTTAATAAAAAAGATTAAACACAACGAAGATTGTTTTTCAACATTAGAAGTACTACCTAAATTACTAAGAGAGTATAAAAGTGAATATAACTATTTATTTTATATACTAAGCGAATACCAAAAGACAATAAGCAAGCCAGAATTTAAGCAACTCTATATATTACCCAATATTTTAAGAAGATTTTTTGAGTTATATTTATTTATGAGATATCCAGATGGGAATAAATATAAGAAAAAATGCGAAAAGTATTTTAGTGATATTTGCAAAGAAGAAATTAATAGTAAAATATGTGCACTAAAAATTATGGACGAATATTCTCATGAAGAAAATATCGAACATTCTCTTAAATTCCCGGATTTAAAAGAATTAGATGACTCAATAGACTTTATTTTGGAAACAATTAATAAGAAAGACAAAGATCATTATAAGGCATTATCGGATTCAATAACTTGAACTATAATAGATCGCCACGTCCTGCCAATGCAGGACTCGCGATGACAAAAAAAACATGAGCTCGATTGATAAATTAAAACGCCTGACCGGCGAAAAAACTACAAAGCCCACCGCGCCTTCAGAAAAACAGGCGCGAATTGATGAACTGCGCCGCCGGATGGACATGATTCTTTCACGCCGGCCGCAGATACAAACTGCTGCACCCAAAAAGGAATTTTGGGGAGAGACCATCGCTCTGGAAAAAATAGTCAGGGGCGAAGAAATGGAAAACAAACACGGTAAATTTTTTCTGGCCAGCGATATCCTTGCCGGAAACTGCCGGCACGGGCGACGCAATATCCGCGAAACCCTTAACCTGGATATGAACGCCGCGGGGGTTTTGGCAGGCGACAACGCTTTAAGCAACTGCCGCTGCGAGGAAGGCCTTTTTCTGGATACAGAAACAACCGGCCTTGCCGGCGGCACGGGAACACTGGCTTTTCTCATCGGCCTGGGCTGGTTTGAAGAAGGCGCTTTTCATATCCGGCAGATTTTCGCGCGTGATTTTTCCGAAGAACGCGCCGCGCTTTTTTATCTTGCCCAAATCGCCGCTCAAAAGAATTTTTTGGTCACTTTTAACGGCAAGGCCTTTGACGTCAATCTCTTAAACACCCGCTTCATCTTGAATCGATTGAAAAGCGATATGGCGAGCCTGCCGCATCTGGATTTACTTCATCCGTCGCGGCGCATTTTAGGGCATCGTCTGGAAAACAGCAGACTGGGGACGCTGGAGGCCGAAGTGCTGGGAGTTTTTCGGGAAGGAGATATTCCCGGATGGGAAATTCCCCAGCGATATTTTGATTGGCTGAAAAATCGTGATGGCCGGCTGCTGGAAGCAATTTTTGAACACAATAAACTGGATGTGATTTCCATGGCGACGCTTACCGCGCATCTAACGGAAATTCTCTGCGCGAAGCAGGAATTGCAAAATTCACACGCGGACGATTACCTGGCCGCGGCAAGGCTTCTGTTTAAAAGACGCGACGCCGGGCGCGCCGGAAAAATTCTGGATGTCTTTAACGAAAGCCCGGCAGGTGCCGAACTATCCGTAATTTCAAAAAAAGAATTAGCCTCTTTATGCAAGCGCACCGGACGCTGGCAAGAAGCGACGCAAATCTGGCAGGAACTGCTGGAAATTACGCCCGTGGATTTTTCCGCTGTATCGGAAATGGCCAAATGGCTGGAACATCGCGCCCGTGACTGCCAAGCCGCGAAAATTCTCGTGGAAAGCGCGCTCAATCAGAACAATGGTTTTTCACTAGACGAAAAAGAATCGCTCGCGCACCGGCTGAAGCGGTTGAAAACAAAAACGGAAAAAGCACGCTAGATGTTTTTAATCTTCGTCGGAAAGCAATATCTTTTCTATTGTCCGCCGGTCAATCTTGCCGGTAGCCGTGGTGGCGATGTGCGAAACAATTTTCACGCGCCGCGGTATCGCGTAGGGTTCAAGCAGATACTTCATCATTTTTCTTAGCTCGGCTTCGGTAAGATCACCGACCACCAGCGCGGCAATAATGCTTTCACGCCCTTTTTCGGTGGGTAGCGCAATAACAACGGCTTCCTGCACTCCGGGTAATGTTTTGATTTTATTTTGCACTTCAATCAAGTCAACTCTTTTGCCGGCTACTTTGACAATACCGTCGGCGCGCCCCAAAAGTGTAAAGCGGTTATCTTTGTCCGGGGCGGCTTCATCGCCCGTCATGCAAAACCCATCCTTGTCGCGCGGCAATTCTTCAGAAGCAAAATCAGATTTAATGCAAAGCCGTGAGCCGTCCCTACCATCAATTTTCCAAGCAACAACATCAAATGGTTTCCAGCTTTCCGTGTTTTCACTGATATTGCGCGCGGCAACGCCGCCTGTTTCCGTGGAGCCGTAGATTTCCGTTATCCCCACACCGGTTTTTTTATAAAAGTGCGCCGCATCGGCGCGATTAAGCGCGCCGGAGGAAGAAAACGCGATTTTTAAAGAAGGCACGGACAGATCATCTGTCTTTAAAGAACGGTAGTGCGCCGGCACACTGATCAGCACGGTGGCTGAATGTTTGTTAACCGCGGAAATTATTTCCTGCGGAAAAGTGTAAATGTCCGGCAGAATCCGCGCCCGCGCGGCAAAAGGAACAAGCACGGAAAAAAGTAACCCGTAAATATGATACGGCGGCACGGTGGCAACAAATAAATCGTTTTGCGTAAGCTCAAATTTTTCTTTTAAGTAAAACGCTTCGGCAAGGAGATTGCGCGGCGACTTTGTCCAGACCCTGGGTTTTCCCGTAGAGCCGCCGGTGAAAAGGCGTAAAAAAGGTTTGTCCGGGTCGCGCAGTTTGTCCGGTTTGAGATCGGAGATTTTTCCCGATAGAGGAGTGATAACTTCCACGCCCGAAGGCAATTCTTCCGGGTGGTCGGCAATCGCGGCATCAAAACCGGTGGCTTCTTGCATTTCCATCAGCGCGTGCGCGGAAAAGGAATAAGGAAGAATCAGCTGGCAGGCGCCCGCAAGTGATGCCAGAACACAGGCGGCGGTAACGGATTTTTTCTCGGTGCACAGGCAAAGTGTTTTTTCCCTGCCGCGAGAGGCGAGCATCGTTTTGATGCCCGCCGCCAATTCAAAAACCTCGCCATAGCTGTAGCCGGAAAGTGTAAATTCCCTGCGGCACAAATCAACGGCAGGATTGAGAATATTTCTGTAGAAATTATCAAATTTTTCTCTGTGCTGGGTAGCCATAAAAATGAATGCCGGCAACTTGAATTTGTCGATATTTAGCGGAAAATTTGTGAAAAATCAACGAACGCTTTAAAGGGACGATTTTTGTTGACTTTAATGGCGTTTTTTCATTAGTTTAATATGCTTTTGTGAAAGAAAACTTTTATGATAAGTATCGATATTGAAAGCATTATCCCGCATCGCGCGCCGATTAAAATCATCAGCGAGGTAATAGACGCGCAGGAAGATAAGGGCGTCACTTCCGCCGTGGTAAGCCCGGCGTGGCCCCTTTTTGAAAATGGCGCGGTGAACTCCCTGGTGCTGATCGAGGCAGTTGCCCAGACAGCCGCCGTCATCGAGGGATATAAAAGGATAAAGCAAGGAAAAGACAGTGTGAAGGGATGGCTAGTCGGTATTAAAAGCGCGAAATTTATGGTAGACAAAATTCCCGTCGATACAAAGCTCACTGTATTTGTCGCCAGCAAGTACACGATGGAGAATTACGCCGTGGTCGAAGGAACCGTCAAAAGCGGTGAAAATGTTTTAGCCACAATGGTCCTGCAGGCACTGCGCCTGAACGAAGACGATATCAAACAATAATTACTTTAAGGAGAACGATATTAAGATGAGTGAAAAAAAAGTTGCGATTATCACCGGGGCAAGCCGCGGCATCGGACGCGCCACCGCCGTGGAGCTGGCTAAAACCGGTTATTTTATAGTGATTAATTATAACGCCAACGAAGAAGCGGCAAAAGAAACTTTGAAGCTGGTGCGTGAAGCGGGCTCCGACGGAGAAATCGCGCGGTTTGATGTTGTCAGCACTGAGCAGACATCAGAAAAAATCAAGGATATAATCGGGCGGCATAAAAAAATACACGTTCTGGTGAATAACGCCGGCATCACGGCTGATGGCCTTTTCATGATGATGGGCGATGAGGAATGGAACAGTGTCATCGAGACCACGCTGAAAGGTTTTTTCAACGTGACCAAACTGGTTTTGCGGGAAATGGTTAAGGCGCGAAACGGCGCGATTGTCTGCGTTTCCTCCACTTCGGGAATCATGCCCAACCGCGGACAGGCCAATTACGCCGCGGCCAAAGCGGGAATAATCGGCGCGGTGCGTTCTCTTTCCAAAGAAGTAGCGCGTTTCGGCATTCGCGTGAACGCGGTGGCGCCGGGTTTGATTGAGACGGAAATGACGGAAGGTTCGCCTCTTCTGGAAATGAAAAAGATGATCCCCATGGAGCGCATCGGCAAACCCGAAGAAGTGGCTCGCGTTATCAGGTTTTTATGCTCAGAAGATTCATCTTACATGACCGGTCAGGTTGTGGGCATCAATGGCGGAATTTGCTAATGAATTTGTTTCAATCACATAGAAAAAATATTTTATTTGTCAGCTGCTTTTTTATCCTGCTGCTTTTGAATCACGTGGCCTTCGCCGATGATTTTGAACAAGTAAGAAAAAACGCGGCGCAAATCAAAACAATTCAGGCGGATTTCATCCAGACAAAATCAATGAAGATTTTGAACAAGCCGCTGATTTCTGAAGGACGCTTTTATTACGCCGCTCCGGATTCTTTCCGCTGGGAATATCTAAAACCTCTTAAAAGCATTGTGATTAATCATAAAGGCCAGACAAAGCGCTATATTTATTCCGGCGGAAAAATGGTGGAAGACGAAAGCGGCGGCGCGCAGGGAATGAAAATTATTCTTGGCGAAATTACCTCCTGGATGAGCGGCAAGTTCGACCAAAACCCCTCTTTCAAAGCGACGCTCAAAGAAGGAACCTACACACAAATCACGCTTATGCCGGTGGGGCAAAACATGAACGGCATGCTTCAAAAAGTAATCATCACTATTTCCAAAAAGGACGCGGCGGTGAAATCGGTAAATATTATTGAAAGCGAAACCTCTTCAACCATAATTGATTTTAAAAATACTCAAACCAATAAAAATATTCCCGAAACAATATTTCAGGATATCGAATGAAAATCGCTTTGTTGGTCATTTTGGCTTTTTTTCTTAGCGCCTGTCAGACCTTGCCCGTGATAACTCAAGCGACATCGCCAGAAAAAAATGTTTCAGTATGCCCCAATCCTTTTTTAAAACAAAAAACAACGCTCATACACGCGATTGAAGTCCATATGTCCAGCGGCATTAAAAGCGCCGTTATCGGAATTACGGAGGCTGACCCGGCAACCCGCGCTATATCCTGCGCTATTATGACCGCGGAAGGAATGGTGCTTTTTGAAGCCATAGAGACAGACGGTTTTCTTGATATCAGGCGCGCCATGCCGCCTTTTGATTCCGCCCATTTCGCGCGTAATATGATTGAAGATATAAAGCTGATTTTTTTTGAACCGCGGGGAAAAATAGAACAAATAGGCTTTCTGCCTTCAGGCGAAACGGCATGCCGCTGGCGAACCGGTAATTCTGATACTGTGGATGTATTAAAAACCTCTAGCGGATTGCCCGAAGTCAAACGCTATTCCGGCAGCGGCAAAGTAAAGCGTTATATTAAATTCAGCGGTTTGACGGGCGGCTTTTATCAGAGCATCGAGTTGCAGGCACAGGAACTTGCCAGCTATACCTTATTCATGAATCTTGTTGAAGCCCGGCCGGCTGAAAACTAATCTCCAAACAATTGTCCAAAAGGTTTTAAGTAAATGAAAAAATCGCTGGAAGGCAAAAATGTTCTTATCATCGGTTCCGGCATCGGCGGTTTGAGCGCCGGCATTCTTTTAGCCGGGCTTAACTACCATGTAACAATAGCGGAAAAAAATCCCCTGCCCGGCGGCCTGATGCGCTCCTACCGGCGCGCGGGAATTGACTGCCCTGTGGGCGTGCATTATGTCGGCGCGCTGGGAGATAACGAACCGCTGGGCAGAATGTTTGCCGCCCTGGGTATAGACGCGCAGGAAATATTTTCCCGTATGGGGAGTGAGGGCGTAACCGACCGCTACATCTTTGATGATTTCAGTTTTGATCTGCCGGCCAATATCTATACTTATGAAAAAAATCTGCGCGATTCTTTCCCAAATGACGCGCCGGCAATAAACACTTTCATGAAAAGCCTGCGCGAAATTTCCGAGCGCATGCTGGATCCCGCCTTTTTGCTAAACCAGGGCGATCCTTTCCAAAACATGGATTACCTTCAGCCCTTGGGCGCGTTTATGGATGAGCTTGCCGCATCGCCGCGCCTGCGCGCGGTAATTTCCGTGCCCTGTCAGCTTGTGGGCGTGCCTGCTGCGGACTGCCCGCTGATTTTTCATCACATGGTTTTGGCCTGCTACTTATTTTCCGCCTGGCGCCTTAAAGATAACGGCGCGAAGATGACCGATGTATTAGTACGGCGATTCGAGAAACTGGGCGGAAAACTTCTGCTAAATGACGGTGTAGAAAAAATCTTGTTTGCGGAGGGAAAAGCCGCGGGGGTAAAGCTTAAATCCGATTCGAAAATACAGGCTGATTATGTAATTGTCGATATTCACCCGAAAGTTTTACTGCAACTGCTGGAAAACGATTCACTACGCCCCTCACTGCGGCAGCGAATTTTAGATTTGTCCGAAACTGAAGGCGTAATTTCCGTGCAAGTCAGCGTGGATGCGTCAGCTCACCCGCAAATAGCGCATAATATTTACCGCCTGCATATTGATCAAAAAGGTGAAATCGAGGATGGTGTTTTTTATCAGGTGAGAAAAGTAAATGATAAAATCAGTTTGCTTTCGATTATCACTAAATCTCTCTATGGCGAATGGAGTGAATGGGAACATACTTTCTCCGGCGGGCGCCCGAAAGACTATCAAGAAAAAAAGGCCGCCATCGGCCGCGAGCTTTTGCAAAAAGCGGAAGTTGTTTTGGGTCCATTAAAAAACGCGAACATTATTGATATTTTTACTCCTCTGACTATCCGCGATTACGTTAATTGCCCCGAAGGCTCATGCTACGGCGTCATGCGTACCGCACGCCAGCTATTAAAAGTCGCGTCGGTCAATAATATTCCGATAGGCGGGCTTTATATAACGGGACAAAACGCCCTAGCACCGGGAGTTATGGGAAGCATTCTTGGATCATTTAATGTGGTCCGAAAAATTATCGGGGCGGAGAGATTTGTTAAAAATATCAAATGGTAGGCCTAAACGTGTGGACGAATAAGATAAATTATGCTAAATTCCGTAGCAAATCCAATTATGGAAAAAAACAATAATTAATTAGGATACATGGCAATCTTCTTCCAGTGGCTAGATTGCTCTTTCGTCCTTCGGTCTCTTCTGAATAAAATGTGTAAAGGGAGTTAACAGCAAGCCAATGACACGTCAGGAAATTGAACGCGAAATCAAGAATATATTCCAGCGGGAGTTTGAAATAGAAAACCCCGGTTTTGACGACGACCTACGCGAAAAATATGAATTTGACAGCATCGACGCCATCGAGCTCTTGCTCGAAATTGAGCGGATGCTGGGCTCTGAACTCACTCAGGAAGAAAAAAAACAGGCCATGGATATCCGCACAATTAATCAGATTTGCGATTATATCGAAAGAATAATACAGACCAGAAGCAAAGCGGCATAATATTTTATGGAAAGAAGAGTTGTCATCACGGCGGCTTCCGCCATAACGCCTATCGGCCACGGCAAAAAGCAGATAACAGAAAATCTGCTCGCGGGAAAATCAGGGATCATTCCGCTGCGTGAAGACGCGCTGGTTAACCGTTTTATCCATTCCCGCGTTTACGGCACAATTGATTATCCCATCGAATACGACTTTAAACGGTCGCACCGTAAAACAATGGGGCCTGTCGCCTATTACGCCTGCCAGGCCGCCAAAGAAGTTCTTGAAGAATCCGGCCTGCCGCAGGATTTTATAACTTCCGGAAAGCTGGGAGTATCTTTCAGTTCAATTCATGGCTCGCCCACCGTCCAGCGCGATATCTACCGAATTTTCTTTCACGCGAAAGATAAAGCGGAATATCAGAACATAGGGGCAGTCGAATATCTTAAATCAATGGTGCACACCACGGCCGTGAATATAACCAAAATGTTCGGGATCACCGGCCGCGTTATTTCTTCAGCAACCGCCTGCACAACGGGCAGCCAGGCAATAGGCTTTGGTTATGAAACAATTAAATACGGTCTTCAGGAAGCAATGCTCTGCGGCGCCGCCGATGAATACGATACAACGACAGTTGCCGTTTTCGACAATTTACTTGCCTGTTCCACCGCTTTTAATAATGAACCGCATCGCACACCGCGCCCTTTTGATAAATTACGCGACGGACTGGTTGTGGGAGAAGGATCGGGAGCGCTGATGCTCGAAGATTATGAATTTGCCAAAAAACGCGGCGCGCGAATTCTGGGTGAAGTTATCGGATTTGCCTGCAACAACAACGGCGGTGATTTAATTTTGCCCAATCTCGCGGGCATCACGCAAACACTGAAGCTCGGCGCGGAAAACGCGAAAATCAATCCACAAGATGTCGATTTGATCAGCGCTCACGCCACCGCGACTAAAATGGGAGATATTATCGAAGCGCAGGCTATCGGCGCGGTATTCGGTGACAATCCTTACGTCATCGGTTTAAAGAGCTACATCGGGCATACCATGGCCGCCTGCGGCGCCATTGAAACAATAATGACCCTGTACATGATGGAAGACGGCTTTATCGCGCCGACGATAAACCTGGAAGAAATAGACGAGCGCTGCGCGATGATTAAACATGTGCAGAAAGTTTTGAGTCAACCGGTCAAAACCGCGGCCATACAAAACTTTGCTTTTGGCGGCGTCAATACTATTTTGCTCATCAGAAAATTGGCTTGAAATCGTCATGCCTCTGATTAAAATCATCAGCAAAGTTTATAACTTTCTAATTACTTCGCTTTTGTGGGCTTATTTTCTTTTCGGCTACCTTTTTTTGCTTCTTTTTTTATTTTTGCCGGCTATTGTTATATCCAAAAACGTCTCTGCCGCTTTGCAAAATATAAATCACGTTCACCTCAGAGTTTTTTTCGCCCTGACGCGAATATTTATTCGCCGCACCAAATTTGAAATTCCTGACGAGGTGCGTCAAATCCGGTCTGCCGTGATCGTCTGCAATCACATATCTTATCTGGATCCTATTTTGCTAGTCTCGCTTTTTCCGCGGCATTTGACCATCGTGAAAAACACTTTTTTCAAAGTCCCCATTTTCGGCTGGTTTTTGAAAAACACCGGATATATTCCATCCGCGCCCAATGAAATGATGGGAGCGGCGATGATCAATAATCTGGAAGCAATAAAAAAACATATGGCGGATGGAGGAATAGTGTTTGTTTTTCCGGAGGGCACCAGAAGCCGCGATGGAAAACTTGCCGCTTTTAACAAAGGAGTGTTCAGCATCGCGCGCTACTGTAAATCGCCGATACACTTGATTTTAATAAAGAATACAAACATGCTTTTTCGCCCGGGAACTTTTTCGTTCGATACGCGACCTTTCAACACAATTAAGCTCAACCTTATCGGCACGCTGGAACCGGACTTTAAAAGTTATAATTTTTCTGTTTCTTCTGTGGCGCAAAACGCCCGCGCGGTTTTCGAAAAAAATCTGCTGCATTCTTGAATGAAAAAGGGTTATATTCCCGGCAAAGATAAAATGCGCAAAATGGAGGTATAATTATGGAACTGCAGGAAGCAATACTTAAACGCAGAAGCGTGAGAAAATTTACGGATGAGCCGGTAAGTGACGACGAACTCAAACAGATTTTCGAGGCCGTTCGCTGGTCGCCTTCGTGGGCCAATACCCAGGTGTGGGAATTTATCGTTGTGCGCGATAAAGCCACTATCGAGGCCGTCACCGGAACTTACACGGAAAAAAATCCGGCGACAAAATGCTCTCTGGCCGCCTCTGCCCTGATTGTGGCCTGCGCCAAAACCAATATTTCCGGCTGTTACGACGGCAAGGAATCCACCTCGCTGAAAAACTGGTATATGTTTGATCTGGGCGTTGCCGCGCAGACACTTTGCCTCAAAGCCCATGAAATGGGATTAGGAACGGTCATAGTCGGTCTGATGGATCATGAGGCGTGCAAAAAAATTCTTGCGGTGCCGGAAGGCCGTGAGGTTGTGGCGGTGATTCCCGTGGGCAAACCTGTTTTACCTCTGCGAGAAGGACCGCCGCGCAAAACAGTATCGGACATGGTTTATAAAGATAAATACGGGCAGTCAATGTTTTAATGAAGCAAAAAGCTGATTGGGAAAAATATGTCGCGCTGGCAAACTCATTAAAAATGACGGAGGTCAGAATGATATCTCCGAAAAATATTGTTTTTGATATCCGGGCTATACTGAAATGCCGATGGGGATGCGAATATTCAGTTGCTGACAACTTGCGTTGCGGGGCTAGGGACACAACCTACCGGGAAAGAGTGGAAATGATAAAACGTTATAAACACATTCTTTTGGTTCATTCCCATGATGTTCGCCAGCTCAGCGCCGCTGTTCTGAAAATCGAACGCAGTGCTTTTCTCGATGGTTATTATTTTGCTTTTGCTATCCGCTGCTGCAATCTTTGCAAGAACTGCGTTGTTCAAAAAGGCACGTCTTGCCCGAAACCGGAAAAAATAAGGCCATGTGATTCCAGTTTCGGCATTGATGTATACAAAACCACGCGTCGTTTGGGACTGCCCTGTGAGGTACTGCAAAACAAAAATGATGTTCAGAACCGGTACGGTTTTGTCTTAATCGACTAAGCAAGCCCCGCAAAGTTGGTTTAAATAAGCTTTTTTATGGAAAATAGCATGAAAAAGTTTAAAATTCGTCAAGCCGGAGCAGTTGAAATTCCGTTGCTGACCGATATTATAAGAATTTCTTTTCATGATGTGGCAGTGCGCTTCGGCCTGACCAGACAAACCGCCCCCAGACATGCGTCGAATTGCGAGCCTGATTGGATCAAAAAAGACATGGACAGAGGCGTGACTTATTTTCTTGTCGAAAAAGATGGTAAGGCTTGTGGTTGCGCCGCTTTAGAAATGGTAGAAAATGACCTGGCTTATCTGGAAAGACTTGCTGTTTTGCCTCAAATGCGCAAGCAGGGCATAGGAAAGTTTTTGGTTGATCATGCTTTAAATGAAGCAAAATTGTCCGGCGCCAGGCGGGCGAGCATTGGTATTATCGCGGAACAAGCCGAACTGAAAAAATGGTATCGAAATATAGGTTTTATTGAAACTAACACAAAAAAATTCAATCATCTGCCTTTTTTAGTGGCATTTATGTCTTGTGATTTATAATAAATCAGAAAGGAATTTGATTTATGAAACAATTTATCCTTACNNCGTAAAAAAAATACTATTGTCATCATCGCCGGCACAACCAACGGATATATAGCCGAAGAAATGCTAGCTAAAATCGACAAAAAGGTGTCTTTCTCGCGCAGCCGTTTTTTTCGGGGAATTGTATTGCCTCCTGGCGGCCCGAAAACAAAAAGCGGCAGGCTTGCGGATCAAAGCGGTTTCTCCGGTGATGTGGTCATCCAAAACGGCGTCTGGCAGAAGGGCAAAACCATTTTTGATGTTGTCGACGATCTAAAAGAGGGAGATGTGATTCTCAAAGGCGCTAACGCGCTTGATTTGGAAAATAAAAGGGCGGCCATCTTGATTGCCGATACCAAATCCGGCACAATCGGCGCGGCTCTGCGCGTGGTTGTGGGCAAGCGCGTGCGTCTGATTATACCCGTCGGCCTGGAAAAGCGCGTAAGCGGCGGCATTGATGAAGCTGTAGCCTTGATGAACGAACCGGGAGGCGAGGGACCGCGTCTCATGCCCGCGCCGGGAGAAATTTTCACTGAAATTGACGCACTTGAGTTACTCACCGGGGCAAAAGCAAAATTAGTTTCGGCAGGCGGCGTCTGCGGCGCGGAAGGAAGCATGTGGCTTGCCGTAACCGGGAAATCATCACAGGAAAAAGCCGCGGAAAAACTGATTAAATCTATCGCGCGAGAACCAGCTTTCAGCCTGTAAAAAATTATCAATGCAAGATCAGCATATAAACGACATCGTTAAAATCCTAAAAAAAGAGCTGAAAGTCGGAACGCTGCCTATTGTCTCGCATCTGGCAGCCGATCAACGCGACCCTTTTGTTATTCTCGTTTCCACCTTGCTCAGCCTCCGGACAAAGGACGAAGTAACGGAACTTGCCACCGAAAGGCTTTTTGGGCTTGCTTCCACGCCGGCGGGAATGCTTAAAGTTCCCGCAAACAAAATCGCCAAAACAATTTACCCGGTCGGTTTTTACCGCGTCAAGGCGCGCACCATACATCATGTCTGCCGGGAGTTAATCGAGCGCTTTGATTCCCGCGTGCCGGATAATCTGGAAGATCTGCTGGGCATCAAGGGCGTGGGGCGAAAAACCGCCAATCTGGTTATCTCCCTGGCTTACGGCAAACCCGGCATCTGCGTGGATACGCACGTGCACAGAATTTCCAACCGGCTGGGTTATGTGAAAACAAAAACTCCGGACGAAACGGAATTCGCCCTGCGGGCAAAACTGCCGCGCCGCCATTGGATAATATATAACACGCTGATGGTCGCCTTCGGGCGAAAAACCTGTAAACCTGTGTCTCCTGTCTGCAGTACCTGCCCGATCAAAATTTACTGCGGCCGCGTTGGAGTCACTTTGAGCCGTTAATTTCACAAATACCGGCTTTTTCAGGGAAAAATAAATCAGTTGACGAGTATTTGACGTTTTGGTATTGTCCAGCCTCGTTGGAATGGCGAAGCGCACGATTATATGAGTATATAGGGTATCGCCCCTAAAAAATAATTTTTAAAAAGAGAATAAATCACTATGGGAACATTTGTTACGTTTATACACGTTTTGGCATGCTTTATCCTGATTTTGGTCGTACTGTTGCAGGCGGGCAAAGGAGCGAACATGGGCGCCGCGTTTGGCGGTTCCAGTCAGACCGTATTTGGTTCGTCAGGAGCGGGAACTTTTCTGGGCAAGTTAACCGCTACGGTGGCGATAATTTTTATGATTACGTCTTTATCGCTTGCCTATATGGCTACCAAGGGAAGCTCTTCAGTACTTGAAAGCTCCAGCGCTCCTTTTACTGAGCAGCCGGCACTGCCCGATGAGGCTCCGTTACCAGCAGCCCCCGCTGAGGCGCCGGAAACTAAGTAACTTCTAAATGCCGAAGTGGTGGAATTGGTAGACACGCCATCTTGAGGGGGTGGTNNGTCCGGGTTCAAATCCCGGCTTCGGCACCATTTATCATCAGATCATCTGTAAGAGATTATTTTATCAGGCACAAGAGAAGTTCATAAGCCGAGTTCTGTTTCGCGCCGCGGTTACCCGCGAACGCGACGATAATCATTCATCTGGGACGCAAGTTGCCCTGCGCCTCTAGCGACACTACCCGGGAACTTTGGACGGGCAGTCCTCAAACGTTCCCCTATTTGGTCTTGCTCCGGATGGGGTTTACCATGCCTTTTCCGTCACCGGAAAAGCGGTGAGCTCTTACCTCGCCTTTTCACCCTTACCTCGCCTTTCAGCGCGGCGGTATATTTTCTGTGGCACTTTCCCTGGGGTCGCCCCCGGTCGCCGTTAGCGACCATCCTGCCCTGCGGAGCTCGGACTTTCCTCCGGCAGATCAAGTCTGCCGGCGATCATCTGATCTTCTCCGGCCTGAACTGTAGTCTACACTTGATAGCATCTACTTTCAAGCTGTGTGTGATTGGTAACAATCAACTCTTTAATATATTGACATACCAGGCGCGTTCTCCTTATAATTTAAGGCAAATAAAGATGGTTCATCAGATAAGCATTTAGTTTGCTGTGGCAGATTTTCTTTTTTTATTTCAAAAGCTTGGGTTGGTTAAACTTTTTCGTAAGGGAGGATAGTAAAATGATTTTTAAACAAAAAAACGGGTTTCCGGTAATATTTTTTATAATCGTCCTTATCTTGACTACGGGCTTATTTTTTTTATCAGGGTGCAAAGGAGCAAACAAACTGAACCCTGAAGTTAGCGATCCGCAAATTGTAGTCAATCCTGATAATATCCGCCTTGGCGTTGCTCACGTAACAAAAACGGAAATAGTGTTTCAGGGATCCGGCTTTCAGCCGGACGATTCCGTGTTTATAAGTCTCATCGGACCTGATGATATCAAAGTGGTCGTGGCAGACAGCAGCGTTTATCCCGACGGCAAATTTACGGCAAAAGTAACTCCGCTGGCTAAAGTAACAGGTATATTGAGAGCCAGCATCACCGGCACTTTCGCTTCAGACGGAAAATATAATCAGATTCTGGTTATTACGCAGGATCCGATACCCGCGGGCGTATACACGGCTGTGGCCACAGGCATGATATCAGATCAAAAAGCGGAAGTTAAATTCACTATCAGCAAGCCTAATATGATTGACAATATTAAAGACGGGTTAGGAAAAAAAACGGGAAAGATTCAGGTCAAAAAAGAATAGACTTACAATCGGGCGGTAAAGGATAATGACACAAACTCAAATAAAGCAAATTACGGTTAAAGGCCAGCTGGTGGGCATTACCGGCTGGGAAGAAGCGCTGAAAAAAATTGCGCCTGCCTATAAAGGAATGACGGACGAAGATATAAAGCAAGCTCTTCTTGGGGAACTTTCTTCCCATAACTATATCCCTTCCGGCGCCTTAAATGATTACGGACGCGCGCTTTTACGTGAATTTAAGATAGAACAGGGCCTGCCGGTGGAAGAAGAACCAGTTTTAGGACTTCATATAGCTGTTTTAGGCATGAGCTGCGCCAATTGCACCAGGCTGGAAACAGATGTGCGCGATTTACTGGCTGAAATGAACATCGCTGCCGATTTGCGCCATATTACAGATCCGAAACAGATCGCGAGCTATGGAGTAATGGGCACTCCGGCGCTCGTTATAAACAACAAAGTGGTGTATGTGGGCGAGGTTTTGCCTAAAAGTAAAATCCGTCAGTTCATAATAGACGCGTATCCTACTCCAGATAAATAAAATGTGGCATTTGCGCCACAATTTTTGTGTTTACTCAGGCTGCGCTGCGTATCTTCGCGCTACTTCTGGCAAGTCCGGCAGAAATATGTTCCTCTCCCGGATTGTTTGACACGGCATATCGGTTTGCCGCAAAACGGACATGCGTTGTCTGCTTTCCCATAGCAGGTCAACTCGTTTTGATTTTCCCCCTTGCGTCCGTATAAATCACGCCAATCGGATATTGATGTCCCTCTTTTGCTGATGGCTTTTGTCAAAACACTTCTGGCCTGAACGAATATCCTGTTCCAATCGTCTTTAGTCAGCGTTGCCGCTTCTCTGGCGGGATGAATACCCGCGCGATGTAGAATCTCGCACGCGTAGATGTTTCCGATGCCATTGACGACGTTTTGATCCATGATCAGAGATTTTACCTTGGTTTTGCGCCGGCCATGTCTTTCTACAAATTTTTGTAGATCAAAATCACCAAAAATCTCCCGCTCGCTTTCCTTTAACGTTGTCGGCATCACTTTTAATGTAGCAAACCGGCGCGGATCGACTAAAAAGACCTCGCCATCGTCCAATGTCATTTTCCAGCGGGCGTATTTTGGCACCGCGGCGTCAATCTGCCACAGAAGTCTGCCCGTCATTCGCAGATGAATCAAGATAGAACGGCCGTCATCAAGCACGATGACGATTGTTTTTCCTCTGCGCTCAACATTAATGATTTTTTTGTCTTTAAAATTTTTTACGGCAGTTAACTTGTTGTCAAACACCCTGTTTTTTATGATTTTTTTGCCGATCGTTTTTCTTTTTAATTGGCGGCAAAGAGTTTCTACTTCGGGTAATTCAGGCATTATTTTTTTCTCTTTCGCTGTTTACGCAACAGGATTTTCTTTCTTGAGGTTGTTACTATGTCTTTTTTTGTTTGACAAGCTCTTCATTCATCGCCGAGCGCGGACTCATTGCGCCATTTACTCTGCTCATTCACCTGATCGCGAACAAAAACTGGCGAAAAACACCACTTGAAGGATTGAATTTCCAGAAAATGAAGCGCTAAAATTAATTTCAGCGCGTAAATTAACTGATCCTCGCCTCGTTTTACCGTTTTCTTCCCAAAAAATTTTCCTTTTTCACATTCTCTGCCGTGTTTTTATCCGCGACCACCTCCTTCTCGCGGGAATTCTATGTTTCGTCGGACGCGTGATGCCGGTTTGATCATCCGAAGGCCGGATGAAATCGGCGACTGAAGACTCTGACGCGTCATCAAGACAAAAAATCTCGGCGGACAAGCTGTCGCTGAAAACTTGATATGAAAAAAAATTTCACTTTTTTGAAAAAAAATGTTGACAAAAAAATTTTTTTGCTTACATTCATAAATCAGATTTAGAATTTTTTTGCGCAAAAAAATTTCGGAGGCAATAATCCTCCAAAAGGAGAAAAAAATGGAAAACGAGACCCTGTTTATTGAGGAGGCCGAACCTCCTGGTCGCAAGACCGGTCTTGTTAAAATGGAAAATGAAGTGATCGACTTTTCCACGCTGGCCGCCAACGCTTTGCAACCGGCCAGACAAAAGTCCGAAAGGATTTTATTTCCTTTTAAGGATTCCGCCCGCTCGCGCCTCTTTCGAAAAAAATTTTACCCGGACATTACCCGCTTTGAATGGTTTGATTGGCATTGGCAGCTGCGCAATGCTATCCGCGACGTTAAGACGCTTTCTCTGATGTTGACTCTTTCAGACAATGAGCGACAGGCCATGATGCATAACGCCGGCGCGCTGCCTGTTTCCATTACCCCTTATTACGCGAGCCTGCTCAACGCTAAAGACGCGTCTGCCGCCCTGCGGCGCTGCGTTGTGCCTGTTATGGATGAATGCCTGCATACGGCGGGTGAAGAAGAAGATCCACTTAATGAGGATGCCGATTCTCCCGTTGCCGGTATCGTGCACCGCTATCCGGACCGGGTGCTATTTCTTGTAACCGATTCCTGCTCGACCTATTGCCGTTACTGCACGCGTTCCCGCATCATCGAGCGCAGCAATAAGCATCTGATCGATCTTGATAAGTGGGAAAAAGCGCTCGCCTATATAGAAAATAATACAAATATACGAGACGTCCTGCTCTCCGGCGGCGACCCTCTTACGTTATCGGACAACAAACTGGAATGGCTCTTAGGGCGCCTGCACAAGATTCGCCATGTCGAACTGATTCGCATAGGGACTAAAGTGCCGGTTGTTTTGCCTCAGCGCATCACCCCGGCGCTTACCGCCATTCTTAAAAAATATCATCCTTTATGGATGAGTATTCATATCACCCATCCTGACGAGCTGACCCCGGAAATGAGCGCCGCCTGCATACGGCTGGCCGACGCGGGAATACCTCTGGGAAGCCAAACCGTGCTTCTGGCCGGTATTAATGATGATGTGAACACGATGATGAGGCTGCTGCACGGACAACTGCAGATACGCGTCCGTCCATATTATCTATATCAGTGCGATCCTATTCCCGGCTCTTCCCATTTCCGCACGCCGATCAGCAAAGGACTGGAAATCATCCAGGGACTGCGCGGCTACACCACGGGTTACGCTGTGCCCACTTACGTGGTGGACGCTCCCGGCGGCGGCGGTAAAATTCCGCTGCTTCCCGAATACGTGGTCGGCTGGGAAAAAGGCGATCTAATTCTCCGTAATTACGAGGGAAACACGTTTCGCTATCCGGACAATCACGCCCAGCTCAAAGACATTCATTAAGAACATGAAGGGCATTGTCGGGAACGTAAATCTTTCTTTGTGTATATGACTTCAAAAAAACTGAAAGTCGGCCTGACTTATGATGTCCGCGACGACTATTTAAAAGAAGGATACGCGCCCGAAGAAATAGCCGAATTTGACTTTCCGAGCACCATTGACGCGCTTGAGCAGGTTATCCGGGATATCGGTTACCAGCCGGAGCGAATCGGCAATATCAAAGCGCTGCTTAAACGGCTGACCGCGGGAGAAAGATGGGATCTTGTTTTCAATATCGCCGAAGGATTGTACGGATTCGGACGCGAAGCGCAGGTTCCCGCCATACTCGACGTTTATAATATTCCTTATACCTTTTCCGATCCTTTATCCCTGTCGCTTACCCTGCATAAAGGCATGACTAAACACGTTGTGCGTGATTTGGGCATTCCGACTCCCGATTTTTGCGTTGTGGAATCAGCGGATGATTTATCTAAAGTAAAACTGCCTTATCCGATTTTTGCCAAGCCGGTGGCTGAAGGCACGGGAAAAGGCGTCAATCCCGCCTCAAAAATTAACAACCGCCGGGAACTTAACAAAACCTGTATAGATCTTCTAAAAACCTTTAAACAGCCGGTGCTTTTGGAAACTTACCTTCCGGGAAGAGAATTTACTGTCGGCATATTAGGTTCCAGCTCAAAGGCCCGCGCGTTGGGCGCTATGGAAATATTGCTTAATCCCAACGCCGAGCAACACGCTTATTCTTATGAAAACAAGGAACGATGCGAAGAGCTGGTTAAATACAGGCTGGCAACAGACAAGGAAGCGAAGCTCGCCATGAAAACAGCTCTTGATTCATGGCGCGGGCTGAATTTAAAAGACGCGGGAAGGGTAGATTTGCGCTCTGATGCCGCCGGTATTCCGAATTTTATGGAAGTCAATCCCCTCGCCGGTTTACATCCTGAACATTCCGACTTGCCCATACTTTGTACCCATTTGGGAATAAGCTATCGCGAACTTATAAGCTCTATTATAGAATCCGCTCTCGAAAGAATTTAAATCTTATTATCTATTCAGGCGCTCATGAAAAAAATTGTAATTCTGCATAGCGATATTTCAGCTGAGGCATCGGAAGATGAACTGGATTGTCTGAGGCAGGCAGAGGTGATTTCCGGCGCGGCGCGCGTGCTCGGCTATGAGCCGGTTCTTTTACCTTTTGTTCTGGATTTAAACCAGACAATCAAAGAGCTCAAGACGATAAACCCGTTCGCTGTTTTCAACATAGTGGAAACTTTATCCGGACGCGGCTCTTTAATTCATCTGGCGCCCGCGCTTTTGGATTATCTGAAAATACCCTATACCGGATGTCCCACCGACGCGATCTTTGTAACCTCCAACAAGCCGCTGGCTAAAAAGCTGCTGCGCGCCTCCGGCATTGCCACGCCGGATTGGCTGGAGATGGATGGTTCTTTCTTTCAGGAATCCAGTGACGAAAAATATTTAATTAAGTCCTCATGGGAACATGCCTCCGTCGGTCTGGACGAAAATTCGCTGATCAGCCATAAAAGCAACGATGTTCTGCTGGCCGAGATGAATCGCCGCCAAGAACTTTTGGGAGGCGGTTGTTTTGCCGAAGCTTATATTGACGGACGGGAATTTAACGTCGCTCTTATCGCCGAAGCTTCCGGCGTGCGCGTTTTACCTATCGCGGAAATGATCTTCCGGGATTACGCCGAGGATAAACCAAAACTTGTCGATTATCGCGCCAAATGGGTGGCTGATTCTTTCGAATATAATAACACCATAAGGAAATATGAATTTGAAGCTGGTGATGATAAGCTATTAAAATCATTGCATGAAATATCTCTGCGCTGCTGGAAGCTTTTCGGCCTGCGCGGATACGCGCGCGTTGATTTCCGCGTGGATCAAAACGACAAGCCCTGGGTACTGGAAATAAATACCAATCCCTGTCTGTCGCCGGACGCGGGCTTTGCCGCCGCGCTTGAACAAGCTTCTCTCAAATATCACGAAGCCATTGCTTTGATTATACAAGACGCTTTAAAATAATATATAAGGAGTATCCCGTCAGTGTTCAAAACCGTTATCTTTCTTTTTTGTTCTAACCTGTTTATGACTTTCGCGTGGTACGGGCATTTGAAAAATTTAAATCACAAACCACTGATGTTTGTGATTATCTGCAGCTGGGGTATCGCTTTTTTTGAATATGTTTTACAGGTCCCGGCCAATAGAATTGGCTTTCAATATTATAGTTTAGGCCAGCTTAAAATTATGCAGGAAGTGATCACAATGATTGTCTTTGCCGGCTTCGCTATTTTTTACATGAAACAGCCTTTAAAATTGAATTTTTTATGGGCGGGTCTTTGCATGGTCGGGGCGGTTTATTTTATGTTCCGCGACGCTCTGCCGCATCAGTAAATAATATGAATGAAATAACTTATCGCCAGCATATTAAATCTTCAGATGTTGAAGCAATTGCTTCAATTGTCCAGTCCAGCGGTTTTTTCTCTGCCGCGGAATTGGATATCGCGATCGAGCTGGCCCAAGAAAAACTTGATCTGGGAGAAGATAGTTCCTACCAATTTTTATTTGCCGAACAAAACAGCTTTGTTATCGGCTATGCCTGCTGGGGTTTCATTCCGGCCACAACAGGCAGCGTTGATCTTTACTGGATCGCTATGCGCGAAGATTCCCGCGGACAAGGCCTGGGCAAGAAGCTTTTACTGGAAACGGAAAAGATCATCCGCGCCAGCAGCGGCCTAAAGATTTACGTAGAAACATCATCGCGCGAACAATATCAAACTACCCGCCGTTTCTACGAAATGCGCGGTTATCAACAAGCGGCGTTTCTGGAAGATTTTTACGCCCCCGGCGACAGCAAAGTTATTTATCTAAAAAACCTTAAATAACAAATATCAAGCTCAATAACCGCCTCCAAAAGCAATTTTAAGCCTTGCAATTTTTTCAATAATTGGCTAGAGGGCTGACAAATTTAATGAACTCTCATGGAAATTCATAGGAGGTTTGCCTCATGCGTCTGTTTCCCAAA